>JAOTZB010000061.1 GCA_029861625.1 Acidimicrobiia bacterium | reverse complement strand
AAGGATGTCCAGGTCGTGTTCGGTGCGGCGCGGAGCGGCGACTGGACCAGAGGTGACGACGGCACGGTCTCGGTGGCCGGACACACGCTCCAACCGGGCGAGTTCGAGCTCGGGCTCGAGTCACCCGACGGGGTGACCGCGGCCGCGCTGCGCAGCAACGATGCCGTCGTCGCGCTCGACACGGAGCTGACAGGGGACCTCCGGGCCGAGGGGGCGGCGCGCGACCTGATCCGTCACATCCAACAGGCCCGCAAGGACGCCGACCTCGTGGTCACCGATCGCATTGCTGTCGTCGTCGATGCCCCGGTCGAGCTCGGCGAACCCATCGGACCGCACCTCGACTTCGTGGCCGATCAGGTCCTCGCCACCGAGCTGCGGTTGGGCGAGGTGAACGCGGGCAACGATGCCGTTGACGCCAACATCGACGGCATCGACTTCAGATTCACGCTCGCACGCGTTTCCTGACCGGCGCGCGACCGCGACGGTCCGATCAGCTCCGGCGGCCGAACTTCGGGCCGCGCTCGGCGTTCGGGTCGTCCTGATCGAAGAAGGCCTGGATCGCGGCATCGGATTCGTCGGTGTCGAATTCGTCCTCGGTCGCGCGCCGCAGCTCGTCGAGGAAGCGGTCGTTCCCGTTCGGGTCCTCGCCGAGCAGGTCGTCGATCAAGACTGCCTGGGTCGGTGGGCCCGATGCATCGGGCGGATCGGATGCGGGTTCATCGAAGACGTCGGCATCGTGGGCGACCGAAAGCGACGGCGGCATGTCGACGGGCTCGGGCTCGGGCAGTGGTTCCGTCGCGCGATCGAGCACCTCGTTGCGAGCAGAGGCCAGATCGGTGATCGACGCTCGCGGGTCGTCGTGGTCGCCGCCGGACCGCCCAGCTCCGAATATCGACGACGACAGATCGGATTCGGTGGCGACGGGCTCGTCGTCGCCCCGGTTGTCGCCTCGGGCCGTGACCCCGATGTCGATGTCGGGGTCGCCGATGACCGGTTCGTCCCGGTTGGGCTCCCAGCCCAGCTCGGCCTCGTCGTCGTCATGGTCAGGCCCATCGTCGTCGGCGAAGTCGTCGGCCTCGACCTCGAGGTCGGTGCCGGACCGGAGCTCGGGGGCCTCGACGACGCGGAGCGAGTCCGGGTCGTCGAGCAGCTGCTGGAGAATGCCGACCGACTCGGTGACGCGGGCTCGCTCGCTGGCGATGTGGTCCTCGAGTGCCTTGACGTCGGCGACGAGCAGCTCGCGCTGCGACTCGAGCTCGGCGACATCCTCGAGCAGCGGCGCGCGGGTCTCCTCGGCCACTCGACGGGCCTCGGCCGCGGCCTCGACCATGATGAGCCGCTTGTGCTCCTCGGATTCGGAGACGGTCTTGTCGGCGCGATCCTCGGCGTCGGCGATGGCCTTTGCCGCTTCGAGCTTCGCGTCGCGGACCGCCTCATCGGCGGTGCGCTGCGCGACTGCGAGCATGCGCTGGATGGCGCCTTCGGGGTCGTGGAGGCGCGCCGGTGTCTCGGGCCTCGACCGCGACTCGCTTCGTTCGGGCCTGTCGTCGGGCCCGTCGGTTCGAGACCTCGCGTCTTCGAGCGCACGCTGGAGCGCCTTGATGTCGGCGATGAGCTCCGCGTGGAACGCGTCCACTTCTTCGATGTCGTAGCCACGGAGCCGTTGGGAGAACTCGGTGGTCTCGACCTTCTTGATCAGTTCCATTGGCGCATCGTAACGCCCAACGGTCGATCCGTGGTGGCCCTCACCATCGGAAGGGGCTGCGACCTATTCGTCGTGGAGTCCGCGATCGCGGAGGCGTTGGCGCTCCTCGGCCGATACCTCGACGTCGCTCGGCGTGAGAAGGTACACGTAGTCGGCCACCTTCTCCATGCGGCCGCCGACGCCGTAACAGAGCCCGCTCGCGAAGTCGATGAGGCGTCGCGAGAGGTCGCGTTGGACGTTCTGCAGATTCATGATGACCGGCTGCTTGCTCTTGTACTTCTCACCGACCTCCTGGGCATCGTTGAACGATGCGGGCGCCACGACGTGCGGCTTGGCCGTCGCGGCGGCGGGAATCGGGCGCACGACCGAACGCGGCGCCGGGGCGCTCGGGCGAGGCTGGAGCACATGGCGCTCCGGGGCGGGCGCGGGCTTGGTCACCTCGACCGGCCGGGGCCTTGCAGGCTCGGCCGGGTGCTGGATGACGTCGACCGACTCCTGCGCCTCGGGCAGGTCGTAGGTCTCGTCGTACTCCTCGTCGGCCGCGAGACCCAGATAGAGCTTGGTCTTCTTCCACACAGACATCGTCATTCCTCCGCAGAGCGTAGTGTTCCACGCCGATCAGGGGCAGTCGCGGACCGATCGGCACGAATTGTGGCGTACGAGCGGCCGGCGCGGCGGCGGATCACGACGACTCGCCCCTCGGGTTCACGCTTCCGCCGCCGAACCCCGAACCGGTCGCGGTCCGAACAACGCCGTCCCGACGCGCACCATCGTGGCGCCCTCGCCGACTGCAACCTCGAGATCGCCGCTCATCCCCATGGAGCACTCGGGCAGCTCGAGGCGGTCACACAACCGTCGCAACAGCGCGAATCCTTCCCGGGCATCGTCGGGCGAGCCGGTGCGGCCGACGGTCATGAGCCCGCGAACGTCGAGGCCGGCATCGACAGCCGCTGCGACCAGCCCCTCGGCATCGTCGGGTGCGCAGCCGCCCTTCGACTCCTCGTGGGATACGTTCACCTGGACGAGCACCCGCGCGCCCGGTGCGCGTCGGGCGATCTCGGTGGCGAGCTCGACCCGATCCACCGTCTGCCACAACCAGACCTCGTCGGCGATGCGTCGCACCTTGTTCCGCTGCAACCGACCGATGAAATGCCACCGCGGGTCGGCATCCCGTGTCGGCCCGGCCGCGAGTCCGGCGACCTTGGCTTCGAGCTCCTGGCTGTAGTTCTCACCGAGATCGACGAGCCCGGCCGCGAGCGCCGTCTCGACGACGTCGAGGCCGAAACCCTTGGTGACCGCGACGAGCTCGACGTTCGAGCCCCCGGCCGCGTCGATGCGCTCGCGGAGCGACCCGATCCGCTGCACCAGCTCGTCGGGCACGATCACCGACGTTCCTTCCATGCGACGAGCGCCTGCCGGCCCGACTCGCCGCGTACACGGTGACTGAAGTACCGCGACGCGTCGGCGGTCGATCCGCCGACGCGCTCGACGGCGGTGACTCCGACCTGGCCGAGTGCGGCGGTGACCGCAGCGGCGAGGTCCAGCGCCGGCGCGCCGTCGTTCGTCTCGGCGCGAACCGTCGGCCCGAACGCAGCTGCGAGCTCGCCGAGCAGATCGGGGCCGAACGCGTAGTGCCCGGGATCGATGCACGGCCCGAGCATCGCGCCGATCACCTCTGCGCCCTCGCTGCGGAGGTGCTCGGCTGCCCGTGCGAGGATGCCCGCCTGTAGGCCCCGCCAACCCGCGTGCACGACGGCGAACCTCGAGTCGTCGTTCCAGATCAGCACCGGCGCGCAGTCGGCGACGTTCACCGCGCATGGCGCGTCGATCGCCTCGCTCACGAATCCATCGGCCTCGACTCCCGATCCTGCGCCGGGACGATCGACGGTGACGAGAGCCGTGCCGTGAACCTGCCGCCCGACCGACCACTGTTGCGCGCAGACGCGTCGACGCCGCACCTCGAGCTGGTCGGGTGCGGCGTCGACGTGGAGGTCACCGAGCAGGCGGTTGGTGAAGCGGGCCACGAGGATCGTGCCGTCAGCGAGCCGCTGGTGCCGCTCGTCCCAGAGCGCAGGCACGATGCAGCAGTTACTTGAGGAAGGACGGAACGTCGAAGTCGTCGTCGAGCTCGACGTCGTCGTCCTCGAGATCGCCGAACACGTCGGGTTCGCCCTCCGATGGCGCGCCCAGCCCGTCGGAGGCACCCGGCCGGCCGGCCTTCTCGCCATCCCAGCGATCGAAGCCGGCGGCGATGACGGTGACACGAACGGTGTCGCCCATCTCGTCGTCGACCACCGTGCCGAAGATGATGTTCGCGTCGGGATGGGCGACGCCCTGGATGACCTCGGCCGCCTCGTTGACCTCGAGCAGACCGAGGTCGGTGCTGCCGGTGATGGTGAGCAGGATGCCGCGGGCGCCCTCGATGCTGGCCTCGAGCAGCGGGCTCGAGATGGCCTTGCGAGCGGCACTGACCGAACGCTCCTCGCCGCTCGACACACCGATGCCCATGAGCGCAGAACCGGCGTCGTGCATGATCATCCTCACGTCGGCGAAGTCGGTGTTGATCAGGCCCGGCGTGGTGATGAGGTCGGTGATGCCCTGAACACCCTGGAGGAGAACCTCGTCGGCCAAACGGAAGGCGCTCAGAATCGAGGTCTTCTCGTCGGACACCGACAACAGCCGGTCGTTCGGAATGACGATCTGGGTGTCGACCTTCTCCTTCAGCCGCTGGATGCCGGACTCGGCCTGCACCGATCGTCGGCGACCCTCGAAGGCGAACGGACGAGTCACCACGCCGATGGTCAGCGCACCGACCGCCTTGGCCGTCTCGGCAACGATGGGCGCCGCACCAGTGCCGGTTCCGCCACCTTCGCCGGCGGTGATGAAAACCATGTCGGAGCCGGTGAGCGCCTCCTCGATCTCGTCACGATGGTCCTCGGCCGCCTGGCGGCCGATCTCGGGATCGCTCCCCGCGCCCAGCCCGCGGGTGAGCTCTCGACCCACGTCGATCTTCACGTCGGCATCGCTCATGAGCAGTGCCTGGGCATCCGTGTTGATGGCGATGAACTCGACGCCGCGAAGTCCGGCGTCGATCATCCGGTTGACGGCGTTGACACCACCACCACCGATGCCGACGACCTTGATGACCGCCAAGTAGTTCTGGGGGTTGCCTGCCATGAGTGCACTGCCTCCAACGACTCCAGGGAGCCTGCGCCGACCCGACCACGTCGAATCGGATGTCCATATGTCTACCTTGACTCAATCTTTACCTTGACTTGAGGGTAAGACTTGGGGTTTGATGAGAACGCACGGTCGACAACGGACGACTCTTTCGCTGAGCGTCAGGTCGAGACGCGAACCAGAGATCTTACCCTCTAGTTCAACGTATTACTCTAGGAGCAAGATCCCTGTCGGGTCAATACCGGAACCGTCGGGACCTGGAGATCCAGGATGTCCAGACACTGCAGGTCGACCCGTTCGAGCATCGTCTGGAGCGCCAGCAGCTTGGCGTCGAGCTCGATCGCTCCCCCGAGACGGACCCTCCCGCTCTCGTCGAGCTGGACATCGAGACTGCCGTCGGCTTGGACCTCGATCGCGCCGATCCGGTCGACGAGGTCGGCGTCGACCGCAGCCGCGACGCCCAACGCGTCGAGCGCCGTCGACGCCAGCCAGCCTCCGGGCTCGGCCGAACCCGACACCCCGGTCACGACGACCAGATCGTCGTCGGCCACACCCGGCACCTCGAGCACGCGCCCCTCGATGTCGACCAGCACCACGTGTCCGTCGACGATCGCCTGGGCGACGGGCTCCCGCTCGGTGACCTCGAAGGAGATCGCGCCGTTCCAGCTTCGGGTCGATCGGACCTCGTCGACCCACGGGAGCGCCGCAATCGAGCGACGGGCTGACGCGAGGTCGACATCGATCAGTGCCTGCCCCGGAGCGACGCCCGACGCCGAGATGACGTCGGCCTCGCTGGTGGCGGTTGCACCGGTGATGCCGACCTCGTCGACGTCGAGGAGAGGTGACCGGGTCGCCAGTCCCGCCGCCGCCACGAGCGCCACGACGGTCGCGAAACCGACGAAGCGACGAATGCGGCGCCGGCCGAGCTCGGCTCGAACCGCGTCTCGCCGAGCCCGGATCCTTGGATCCATCGTCACCGTTGCCGTCACGACGACTCCCTTCCGAACCCGACCATGCGGGTCTCGACCACGAGCTCGATTCCTGCGGAGGCTTCGACCCGGCGTCGAACCTCGTCCATCACCGCGACGACATCGGCTGCCGACCCACCGGGGTCGGCCTGGATGAAGTTGGCGTGTTTCGTCGACACCGATGCGGACCCGATTCGAAGCCCCTTGCAGCCCGCTTCGTCGATCAGTCTCCCGGCCGAATCGCCGGATGGATTGGTGAAGACCGACCCCGCGTTCTGTCCGCCCGGCTGGTTCTCGCGCCGCCACCTCACGATCTCGGTGAGCTCCCGTTCCGACACGGCTCGGTCACCGATCGACAACGCCAGCTCGGCTGCGACGACGACGTGGGACGGGGAGACGTTGCTGTGGCGGTAACCGAGATCGAGGTCGGCCGCGTCGACGATTCGGTCGCGGCCGCTCCCGAGGTCGACGAGGTGGGCCGTCACGAGGCTCGCAGCCATGTCGGCACCGTGACCACCCGCATTCATGCGAACCGCGCCCCCGATCGATCCCGGCACGCCGACAGCCCATTCGAAGCCGGTGAGCCCGGCCCTGACCGTGGCCCGGGCCAGGACGGGAAGCCGACGGGCTCCGCCGGCGCGCACCCTCACCCCGTCGATCTCGTGATCGTCGAACGACTCTCCGAGCATGATCGCCACACCGTCGAATCCGCCGTCGGCAACCAGGAGATTGGAGCCACGGCCGATCACCAGCGTCGACACCCCGACGTCGGCCGTGATGGCGGCGAGCGCGATCAGGTCGTCGATGTCGGAGACGGTGACACCGACGGCGGCGGGGCCGCCGACGCGATAGGTCGTGAGCGCACCGATATCGAGTCCGATCACGACCGTGCTGTCGACGCAGACGTCGCGGATGCGGTCGGCGATCGAGTCCCATGCCGCGCTCATCGCTGCACCTCGAGTCGGGCCATGAGGTCATCGGGAAGGGTGGTCAGGTCGCCGGCGCCGAGGGTCAGGCAGAGGTCTCCTGTGTGCAGCTCGCTGAGGAGATGACTCGTCAGCGCCTCACGATCGTGAACATACGCGACGCGACTCGCTGGATGTCGCTCGGCCACGGCATCGACGATGAGCCGCCCGCTGACGCCCTCGATCGGTTTCTCGCCGGCGGCGTAGATACCTGTCACGACGACGACATCCGCTCCGACGAATGCGTCGCCGAACGTCGACCAGAGGGCCGAGGTACGGGTGTAGCGGTGGGGCTGGAAGACCGCGACGACCCGGTCCCAACCGCCGTCGCGTGCCGCTGACAGCGCCGCCTCGACCTCGGTCGGGAGGTGGGCGTAGTCGTCCACGAACGTCACGCCGGCGGCGTCCCCTCGCAGCTCGAATCGGCGCGCCACTCCTCGGTAGCGCTCGAGCCCGGTCACCACCTCGCCGGCATCGAGCCCGATCGCAGTCGCGACAGCGAACGCGGCGGCTGCGTTCTGCGCGTTGTACCGCCCCGGCACCGCGAGGGTTAGGGGATGGACCCGCCCCCCGAGGGCGAGGGCGAACGAGCTCGTACTGCGGCCACCTTCGAAGTCGAGGATTCGGACATCGGCGCGCTCGTCGAAGCCGTAGGTCACCCTCGAGTTCGACCCGGGATTCACGAACCCGGCGCCGGGATCGTCGGCGCAGGTGATCACGGGCCCGTCGGTTGCGGAGGCGAACGTCGAGAAGCCGTCCCGGAGCTCGGCTTCCGACCCGTAGTACGAGAGGTGGTCGGGCTCGACGCTGGTGATGATCGCAGCTTGGCGGTCGATACCGAGGAACGAGCCGTCGCTCTCATCGGCCTCCACGATCAGCCACTCACCGGCGGGCTCCCAACGGGCGGTCGCATCGAGACCGGTGACGGTCGAACCGATGATGAACGACGGGGCCGTCCCGGCCGCGTCGAGCGCCAGCGCCAACATCGACGACGTGGTGGTCTTCCCGTGCGTTCCTCCGACGGCGATCGCCCGCTTCTGCCGGGTGATCGCGGGCAGGAAGTCAGTCCGATTCAAGACGGGAAGGCCGGCCTCGGTCGCGGCGATGATCTCGACGTTGTCGGAGGGCACGGCCGTCGATCTCGTCACGATCTCGGCGTGGCCGATGTTGGCTCGATCGTGGCCGATCGAGATGGTGATCCCGAGCTGTCGGAGCGGGGCGAGCACGGGCGAGTCGGCCAGATCGGAGCCGGTCACGGCGTGACCCATCTGCACGAGCACGGTTGCGATCGCGCTCATGCCGGCGCCGGCGATCCCGACGACGTGCACCCGCCGTCCCGGCGTCGAAAGGTCGAGCTCCTCAGACACGGGCGTGTTCCTCGGCCAGGGCGGCGACGGCATCGGCGGCATCGGGTCGCGCCACCGATCTGGCCCCCTCCGCCATCGCGTCGAGCCGATCGGGGTCGCCGAGCAGCGCATCGACCTCGGACTGCAACCGGTCGCCGTCGAGCTCGGCGTCGGGCACGAGGACCGCGGCGCCGGCGGCGACCATAGCGAGGGCGTTCGCCGTTTGATGATCGCCGGGCGCATGGGGCAGGGGGACGAGGATCGACGGTGTCGCGGCCGCCGCGAGCTCGGCAACCGTGGATGCGCCCGCGCGGCACACGATCAGGTCCGACGCGAGCAGGACCGACGCCATGTCGCGCTCGTACTGCACGGGCACATAGGTGAGGCGATGGACGTCGGGCGGATCGAACAGGTCCCAATCGCGGTCGCCGATCACGTGGCGGATGACGAGGTCGGGGCGGTCCCGCCAGCCGGTGCTGGCGTCGATCACGGCTCGGTTTATCCGCCGAGCGCCGAGCGACCCGCCATAACAGGTCACGAGCCGGTGCTGATCGTCGATGTCGAGTCGACGCCGGGCCGCCGGGCCGCCGGTCACGCGGTCGAGACCGGCGAGCTCGGCGCGAACCGGGTTCCCGGTCAGGACTGCGTTCGGGAGGTCGGTACCGGGAAACGAGACAGCCGCGGCCTTGGCCCAACGGCTCACGAGACGGTTCGCGGCGCCCGCGACGGCGTTCTGCTCGGCGATGACGACGGGCACGCGCCAGACCGCGGCGGCCAGAGCGCACGGAACGCTCGCGTAACCACCGAGACTCACGACGACGGCCGGCCGGCGACGTCGTACGATCCAGATCGCCTTCCAGATCGCCCTGAGGAGACCGAGGACCGCGCCGACGTTGCGCCAGCTCGGCTTGCGCTCGATCCCCCGACCCGGCAGCACGGTCAGGGAGAATCCCGCGGCCGGGACGAGCTCGCGCTCGATCCCCCGCTCGGAGCCGACGTAATGCATCGCCTCGATCGGGTGGCCCCGCTCGACCAGGGCGCTCGCGATGGCGATGCCGGGGCTGACATGGCCGGCCGTTCCGCCACCCGCGATGATCGCGAAGGTCGGCCCGTCGTTCATCGGCGGCCCTGGCGGGCGATGTTCAACATCACGCCGACCGCCGTCATGTTCACGACGAGGGCGGATCCTCCCGCTGAGAGGAACGGGAGGGGCACACCGGTGATCGGGAGTACGCCGACGACTGCCCCCATGTTCACGAACGCCTGCACGACGAGCCAACAGGTGATGCCGGTCGCAACCAGTGTCCCGAACCGGTCGGGCGCCTCGGCGGCGATACGGATGCCGACGAGTCCCAGCAACACGAACAGGCCGATGAGCGTCAACGCCCCGATGAACCCGAGCTCCTCGGCGACGACCGCGAAGATGAAGTCGGTGTGCGCAAACGGCAGGAATCCCCACTTCGCGCGCCCGTTGCCGAGCCCCACGCCCCAGAGGCCGCCCGATGCGATCCCGACCAACGACTGGATCGTCTGATACCCGGTGTTGAGGGGGTCGTCCCACGGATCGAGGAATGCGAGCACACGATCGCGGCGGTAGTCGGCGCTCATGGCCAAGAGGACCGCGCCACCCGTCGCCACGCTGGCCCATGCGCTCAACGGTGCCAGCGGCACGCCGGCGATGAACATCATCGTGAACGCGACCATCCCGATCACGAGGGTCGTGCCGAGGTTGGGCTGTTTGAGCACCAACGCCGCGACCACAACGAGAACGACCAGCACCGGTCGCAGGCTCAGCGTGGTGTCCCGGATCCGGTGACTGCGGCGGGCGAGAAGATCGCCGATGAAGACAACCACCGCCAGCTTGGCGATCTCCGATGGCTGGACCGAGATCGGTCCGAACACGATCCAGCGCTGCGAGCCGTTCGCGGCACTGCCCAGCCCGGGAACCAGTACGGCGACCAGCAAACCGAGCGCGACCACGAGAAGCGGCGCGGAGACTCGACGCCAGAGCCGGTAGTCGATCCGCAGCGTGATGAGCATGGCGACGAGTGCGACGATGAACCACATTCCCTGGCGCTGGAAGTGATACCAGCTCGATCCGGTGGTGTTCAGCGCCGTGACCGACGATGCAGACAACACCATCACGAGCCCGATGAGGTTCAGCGCCACGACCGCGACGAGCAGCACGACAAACGTGCCCGACCGTCGACCGACCGGTCGGTGGGGACCTCGCCCACTGCGCCGTGGTCGGCGTGTGGGTGCGGCCGTGGCGGTGGCGCGTGAGCCGGTTGCTCCCACACGCTTCGAACGGGTGGACTGCTTCCCGTTCATCGGCCCTCCCCGACCAGTGCACGTACTAGGCGGGCGAAGTCGTCGCCCCGCTCGCCGTAGCTCCGGTACCAGTCGAACGACGTACAGCCCGGGGACAGCACCACCGCGTCGCCTGACACCGCCGCGGCCGCGGCCGCATCGACCGCCTCGGTCATGGAGTCGGCGGTCACGACGGGCCGGTGGGCGGCGAACACCGCTTCGACTTCCGTGGCGGCGTCGCCGATCGCTATCACCGCTCGAATCCGATCGATCGTCTCCGCCAAGGGCCGGAGATCGATGCCCTTGTTCTTGCCGCCGGCGATCAAGACGACCGTTTCGAAACCGCTGACAGCGGCCGAGACAGCGTGCGGTGTCGTGGCCTTCGAGTCGTCGTACCAGCGCACCCCGCCCGACTCGCCGACCAGCTGCACTCGATGAGGGAGTCCCTCGAACACAGCGATCGCTTCCCGCACGCCCGCGAGGGTCGCCCCTGCCGGCAGCACGGTGGCGGCGGCGGCGAGGACGTCGAAACAATCGTGGGGCAGGTCGCGCCACAACGCGGCGCGGGGCACGAGGACCTCGTCACCGATCCTGAGCTCGTTCGCGGTTGCGTGGTACTCACCGGCCTCGCCGACCTCGACCACCCGAGGAACGGTTGGGCGATGTCTCATGACCGTGGGATCGTCGAGATTCACGACGGCAACGTCGTCGGGCCCCTGATCCCGCCAGATCGACGCCTTGGCCTCTTCGTAGCGGTCGAGGCTGGCATGGACGTCCAGGTGGTCGGGCCCGAAGTTCAGCCAAGTTGCGACCTTCGGCGTGAAGCGCTGGGTGTGGCCGAGCCGAAACGACGATGCCTCGACGACGAACACGTCCGTCATCGGGTCGTCGATGGCGGTGACGAGCGGCGTCTCCGTGTTCCCGGCCGCGACAGCATCGATCCCGGAGGCGGTGAGCATTCGGGTTGCGAGCTCCGTGACGGTGGTCTTGCCGTTGGTTCCGGTGACGGCGAGAATCGGACGACTGTCCCACTCCCCCGCCAGGTCCAGCTCGCTGCGGATCGGCGTCCCGGAGCGGCGCGCGGCATCGAACACGCCGTGTGCGTCCGGAATGCCCGGGCTCGGCACGATCGACGCCGCGGCGGTGGTCAGCTCGCGCAATGTCGCCGCATCCGGACGCTCGTGGAGCTCGATCCCGTGAACAGCAGCGAAGTCCCGATGCTCCGCGGTGGGCTCGTCCTCGGTCGCGACGACGTCGTGGCCTCGCGAGCGCAGCGCAGCCACGACCGCCCGACCGGTGACGCCGAGCCCGACAACAAGGGTCGCCGCACTCAATCCGCTGCTCCGATCGAGACGAAGTCGCCGTAGAAGAACCCGAGCGCGAGCGCCGTCATCAGGCCGGCGATGATCCAGAAGCGAATGATGACCGTGGTCTCGGGCCAACCCTGGAGCTCGAAGTGGTGGTGGATCGGGGCCATCCGGAACAGGCGGCGACCCTGGAAGAGGCGGAACGTCGCGACCTGCAGGATGACCGACACCGTCTCGGCGACGAAGAGCCCGCCGACGATCGGCAGGAGCAGATGCGTGTTCGTGGTCAGAGCCAGGCACGCCACACCGGTACCGAGGGCCAGCGAACCCGTGTCGCCCATGAAGATCTTCGCCGGTGCGGCGTTCCACCAGAGGAAACCGGTCGTGGCGCCGAGCACGGCTGCGGCGACAACTGCCAGGTCGAGCGCGTGCTCCACGTCGTAGACGTCGGGATTACGAAACGCCCAGAATGCGATCACGATGTAGGCGGCCGACGAGAAGATCGCCGATCCGCCCGCCAGCCCGTCGAGCCCGTCAGTGAGATTGACGGCATTGCTCGCCGCGAGGATCAACAGCACGGCCCAGATCACCCAGCCGACCGCGCCGAGCTGGATGCCGGGATTGTCCCAGCGGGTGAAGGACAGCTCGGTGTGCACGTCGGTGAAGGCCACGGTCATGACCGAGAAGCCGATGGCCACCGTCAACAGCCCGATGGCCTTGGTCCGCTTGTTGAGCCCGAGATTCCGTTCGTGGGTGACCTTGATCCAGTCGTCGGCCAAGCCGACGAGACCGGCTGCGACGATCGCCAACACGACGAGGATTCCGGTGCGGGTGAAGATGCCGTTGTAGAGGTCGCTGACCGTGTAGCCGACGAACACCCCACCCACGATCGCCAGACCCCCCATCGTCGGCGTACCCGCCTTGGTGTGGTGCCCGTCGGGCCCGTCGTCTCGGATGGGTTGACCGATCCGATGCCTGACCAACCAGTTGATGAGCAGCTTCGTGCCGAACAGCGAGACGACCAGCGCCAGTCCACCGGCGATGAGCAGTCGGATCATCGATCTCGTCCCCCGATGGCTGCGAGGGCCCTACGGGCGACCACCCGGTCGTCGAAGTCCATGACCGTGTCGCCGATGGTCTGGGTGGTCTCGTGGCCCTTTCCGGCCACGACGACGATGTCACCGTCGACCGCCACCCCGACCGCGAGCTCGATCGCAGCTCGACGATCGGGCTCGACCCGCAGATCAGTGTCGGTCCGATCGATCCCCGCGACGACCTCTTCGATGATCACGTCGGGGTGCTCGTGACGCGAGTTGTCGGTCGTCACGACGACCATGTCGGCGAGGTCGCCCGCGATCGACCCCATCTCCGGGCGCTTGGTCTTGTCGCGATCGCCGCCGCAGCCGAACACCACGATGACCCGACCGTCTGCGAGCTCTCGCGCCGCGGCCAGGACCTTCGCCAACCCGTCCGGCGTGTGGGCGTAGTCGACGATGACCGTGAACGCCTGGCCCTCGTCCACGACCTCGACACGGCCTGGCACCGGCCTGGCATCACCCAGTCCGACGGCAATCTGCTCCGGCGTCAATCCGAGCAGCTCGGCACATGCCGCGACGACGAGGGCGTTCGACACGTTGAATCGTCCGAGGAGCGGGAGCTCGATGTGGTGACCCTTCCACCGGAAGCTCGAGCTGTTCGCCGACAGTTGCAGGTCGTCCACATCGTCGATCGAGACCTCGATGACCTCGGTCGCAACCCGTTCGGCCAGCCGCCGACCGGCCGGTGAGCCGACATCGATCACGGCGATGTCGGATCGGGCCGGGGTGAACAGGGATGCCTTTGCCTCGAAGTACTCCTCGAAATCGGCGTGGAAATCGAGGTGATCGAGACTCAGGTTCGTGAAGGCCGTGACTTCGAACCAGACGCCGTCGACGCGGTGTTGGGCCAGCGCATGCGACGACACCTCCATCACGACGACATCGACGATCGACGACAGCTCGGCGAGGAGCAGCTGGAGCTCGGTTGCCTCGGGTGTCGTGCGGGCGCCGGTCAGGGTGCCGATCGATGCCGCCGACACGCCCGCGGAACGAAGGACATCGTCGAGGAGGTGAACCGAGGTCGTCTTCCCGTTCGTGCCCGTGATGCCCACGACGCGGACATTCCGGGACGGCTGCCCGTGGAACGCGGTCGCCAGCCACGGCGCCGCCCGGCGGGCGTCGGCGACCACGAACTGGGGCACGTCGATGTCGAGTGCACGCTCGACGGCCAGCGCGACTGCGCCCGATTCGACGGCCACCGGCGCATGGTCGTGACCGTCGGTGGTCCCGCCCGGGACACAGATGAACAGATCTCCGGAATCGACGCGGCGAG
>JAOTZB010000060.1 GCA_029861625.1 Acidimicrobiia bacterium | reverse complement strand
CGATCGACATCGTCATCGGCACGCACGCACTGATCCAGGAGAGTGTCGAACTCCGCTCCCTCGGCGTGGTCGTGGTCGACGAGCAGCATCGCTTCGGTGTCGAACAGCGGGCCGCACTCCGGGACAAGGCCGCGGGTGGCGTCATGCCCGACGTCTTGGTCATGACCGCCACGCCCATCCCGCGCACGGCGGCCATGACGGTCTACGGCGACCTCGACGTGTCGACCCTCGACGAGCTGCCGCCGGGTCGCACGCCGATCACCACGGTGTGGGCCCGAACCGACGAGGACGAATCGCGGGTCTGGGACCACGTGCGAGCCGAGGTCGACGCCGGCCATCAGGCCTATGTCGTCTGCCCGCTCATCGAGGAGTCCGAGAGCCTCGAGGTGCGCTCGGCCGAAGAGACATACGAACGCCTCACCACCGACGAGCTCGCGGGCCTCCGCGTCGGGCTGTTGCACGGCCGGCTGACACCGGCCGAGAAGGATCAGGTCATGGGCCTGTTCCGCCGCGGCTCCCTCGACGTCTTGGTGGCCACCACGGTGATCGAGGTCGGTGTCGATGTCGCGAACGCCACGATCATGGCTGTGGTCGACGCCGATCGTTTCGGCATCGCCCAGCTCCATCAGCTGCGGGGCAGGGTCGGGCGCGGCGCAGCTGTCTCCTCGTGTTATCTGCTCGGTGAGGGCGCGACCGCCGACGCCGAGGCGCGACTGTCGGCACTCGTGCGAACGACCGACGGGTTCGAGCTCGCCGAGGTCGACCTCGACCTACGCGGCGAGGGCACGATCATGGGTGAGCGCCAGAAGGGGAGGAACGACCTCCGCCTCGCCTCGCTGCGGCGCGACAGGGAGTGGGTCGAGCGGGCGCGTGATGTCGCGTTCGAGCTCACCGATGGTGACCCCGAGATGACACGGTTCCCGGCGCTGGCGGCCGAGATCGATCTCTTCCTCGGTGCGGACGAGGCCGAGTTCCTGCTCAAGGGCTGACGACCTCGTGCGGCCCGATCCACGCCAACAAATCCATCGACAGGTCGTGTCGCTCGTGCTGGCGCTGATCCCGTTCGGCCTCGTCTTCGGCGTCACGGCATCCGAGGCGGGCCTCACCCTGCTCCAGTCGATCGGCTACTCGCTCCTCGTGTTCACCGGGAGCGCGCAGTTCGCCGCCGTCGAGGTGCTCGGCGACGGCGGGACGGTCGCAGCCGCAGTCCTGTCCGGGCTGTTGTTGAACCTGCGGTCGTTGGCGTTCGGTGTCGTGATGGCACCGGCGATGGTCGGGTCACGGCTGCGCCGGGCGGCGGAGTCGCAGCTGATGATCGACGAGTCGGTCGCGGTCGCCACGGCTCAGACCGATCTTCGGTGGCGCCACTACGGGTACCTCGCCGGGGGTCTCGCGGTGTTCGCCATGTGGAACGTCACGACGATCGTCGGATTCAGCGTGGTGTCGTCGGCCGGCGACGTCGTCGAGGATTGGGGCCTCGACGTGGCCGGTCCTGCGGCGTTTCTCGCACTGCTGTGGCCGAGGCTCGCGCGACGCGATCAGCAGGCGACCGCGCTCGTCGGCGCCGCGATAGCGCTCACGCTGGTGCCGATCACTCCGGCCGGCGTGCCGATCATCGCGGGCGCACTCGGCGTCGTGGCCGGCCGGGTGCCCCGAGAACGCGTTCGCGGGTCGACACGATGAGCGACGGATCGATCACGTTGTTCGTCCTGTTCGCCGGGACCTACCTGCTCAAGGCGGCCGGGCCGGTCCTGCTCGGCGGACGCACGTTGGCGCCGTCGATCGCACGACTGGCGGATCTCGTCCCCGCCGGCCTGCTCGCGGCGCTCGTCGCCGTCTCGACCTTCGGTGCGGGCGAGTCGCTCACAGTCGATGCCCGCGCCGCCGGTGTCGTCGCCGCGGGCGTGGCCCTCTGGCGTCGGGCGCCGTTCGTCGTCGTCGTGCTACTCGCGATCGCGGTCACTGCAGGCGTGCGGGTATTCGCCTGAACCGCCCGGATCGGCGATGCTTCGGCGATGACAGCGGCGGCCCGACCGACCAGATGGCAGGTGAGCTCGATCGTGCCGACATGGGTCGCGGCCTTCGCCGACGACCCCTTCTTCAGATGGGTGTTCCCCGATGCGCGGGCGCGGGGCGCGCAGCTCGATGCGTGGTTCCGCCGGATCCTGCGGCACCGACCGGCGGGAAGCGAGATATGGCACGTCGCCGAAGTGGCGGCGGCCGCGTTGTGGCATCCGCCCCTGGAGCGGGCCGCTCACGCCGACCCAGCCGACTTCGTCGAGTGGTTCGCCGAGGTGCTCGGCGAAGCGGCGCTGGTCGGGGAACGACTCGCCGTCTTCGGACGCCTCGTCGAACCCCGCCCGGTCGAGCCGCACTGGTACCTGCCGTCGGTGGGGGTGCGGCCCGAACAGCAAGGGCGCGGACTCGGCGAGGCTGTGCTCCGGCCCGTGCTCGACCGCTGTGACGCCGAGGGCCACGTCGCCTATCTGGAGTCGAGCAATCGCCGGAACGTGCCGTTCTACGCCCGGCTCGGGTTCGAGTCGATCGGTGAGATCGTGTTGCCCGACGACACGGATGCCGTGACCCTCATGCGACGACAGCCCCGCTCGGGCTGACGCTCAGCTGTCGAGGTGGGCGAGGCAGCGACGGAGCTCGGCCGCGACGCCGATTGCATCGAGACCGAGGTCGGCCAGGATCTGATCGGGCTTGCCGTGCGGCAGGTAGGCCGTGGGCACGCCGAGCGTTCGAACCAGTGGCCGGTCGCACTCGCCGTCGACGGCCATCTCCTGGAGCCGGTCGGCGATGAGCGAGCCGACGCCGCCGGCCCGCAGGCCGTCCTCGACCGTCAGCACCAGCCGCTGCGCGGCCGCATCGCGCAACATGGTGTCGTCGAGGGGCACGACCCTGACATCCCACACCGTGACGTCGATGCCCTCGGTCGCGAGCTGATCGGCTGCCGCTTCGGCGGCGTCGAGCATCTTTCCGACGGCCAGGATGCATGCCGCCGAGCCGACCCGCGTGCGCCTCGCGTCCAGCCCGCTTCCGACGTCTTCGCTGCCGACCTGACGAGCCGCGGTCTTCGGCCAACGGACAGTGCTCGGCCCGGTGGTGATGTCGAGGGCGTCGTGCAGCATCTGCTGGAGCTCTTGGTACGACGACGGCGCGAAGAGCGTCATTCCCGGCACCTTCGTGAGCAGCACCATGTCGAGCAGGCCGTGGTGCGACGCGCCGTCGTCGCCGGTGACGCCGGCGCGATCGAGGCAGAAGACGACGGGCTGACCGTGCAGGCCGACATCGAGGTTCACCTGGTCGATTGCTCGGGTGAGGAAGGTCGAGTAGACCGCGAAGACGGGTCGGAGCCCGCCCATGGCCATGCCCGCTGCGGCCGTGACGGCGTGTTGTTCGGCCAGACCGACGTCGAAGCAGCGATCGGGGAAGCGTTCGTTGAAGGCGAGCAGGCCGGTGGAGTCGGGCATGGCCGCGGTGATGGCCACGAGCTCGGGCCGGGTCTCGCCTTCTTTGATGAGCGCCTCCGTGAAGGCGGCCGTGTAGCTTCCCGGCTTGATCGACCCGATGTCGTGCATGCGCTTCACCGTGTCGTTGAGGGCAGGCTCGTAGCCGTGCCCCTTCTCGGTGAGGACGTGCACGACGACCGGGCCATCGAGCTCGGTGGCGTTGCGGAGCGCCTTCTCGAGCCCGGCGATGTCGTGGCCGTCGAATGGGCCCATGTAGCGGACGCCGAGGTTCTCGAAGAACGACGTCGGCTCCCACATCTCCCGAATCGCTGCCTTGGCGGCATCGAGGGTGCGGGACGCGTCCTTGCCGACGACGGGTAGCTCGCCGACGAGCCGCTCGACGCGTGAGCGCTGGCGCTGGAACCGTGGGTTGATGCGGAGCCGAGCGAGGCTGTCGCCGAGCTTGGAGACCGTCGGCGCGTAGGACCTGCCGTTGTCGTTCAAGATGATGGTGACGTCGCGTCCGGAGTGGCCGAGGTTGTTGAGCCCTTCGAATGCCATGCCGCCGGTCATCGACCCGTCGCCGAGGATGGCGACGATGCGCCGGCGCTCGCCCAGGTCGCTCTCCTGGGCCGTCGCCAGACCGTGGGCATAGGACAGGACCGTCGAGGCGTGGCTGTTCTCGATCCAGTCGTGGCTGGATTCGGCCCGGCTGGGATACCCCGAGAGCCCGCCGGCAGTGCGCAGGGTGGCGAAGTCGGCTCGCCGTCCGGTGAGGATCTTGTGCACGTACGCCTGGTGACCGGTGTCCCAGAGGATGATGTCTCGCGGCGAGTCGAAGACGCGGTGCAGCGCCAGCGTGAGCTCGACGACACCGAGGTTGGAACCGAGATGGCCGCCGTTGGCGTCGACCGCTTCGACGATGCATTCGCGGATCTCGTCGGCGACCGTGGCGAGATCGTCGGGGTCGAGGCGCAGCAGGTCGGCCGGGCAGTTGACGGCGTCGAGCAACATCACTCGGCCACCGTACTGCGGCTGAGCCCTCGGCGAGACGCACGGGGCCAGATCGGTCCCGAGCCTCGCCGCCGCTCGATTCGATCGGCGACGACCAGGCCGACGGCCAACACCGCGAGTGCACCCACTGCGTCGAGCCAGTAGTGGTTCGCCGTGACCACGATCGCGAACAGCGTGAGCGCCGGATACGCAGCGATCGCGATGCGCGCCGCCGGGTGACGAAGGCGCGGGTAGAGGGCGAGCGCGCACCACATCGACCACCCGAAGTGCAGGCTCGGCATGGCGGCGAACTGGTTCGAGAGCTTCTGGGCGGTGCCGGAGTCGAACGACCAGAGGCCGCCGATCTCGCTGACGGTGTCGATGTAGGGACTGTCGGCGATGCAGGCGCCGAACTCGCCGCAATCGCCGAGCAGGCGCGGGGGCATGAGTGGAAACAGCGAGAATCCGACGAGACCGAGGGCGGTGGTGACCAGGCCCGAGTTGCGCCAGCGGGGGTAGTCGATCGGGAAGCGCCGATAGAGGAAGATCAGGGCGAAGGCGGTGACGACGAAGTGGAACGTGCCGTAGAAGAGGTTCCAGAACTGGATGAACGCGGTCCAGTCGATGAACAGGTCCTGGACGTCGGCCTCGATGTACAGGCCGAGCGCCCGTTCGATGTCGATGACGACGATGGCATTGTCGTGGGCTACCGACTCGTCGACGGCGGCGGAGCCGAACTGGTTCCGCGTGAACGAATAGATCGCGTAGAACAGACCGAGCGCCAGCGCTTCGCGCCACCACCGCAACCTCGGCATGTTGCCGGTCGACTCGGCCGCTTCGGCCGCACGCGTCGAGGTCATGTCGGCAGCGAGGCGATTTCCGACTCGATGTGGGTGTCTTCCCTCCCCTTGCCTCCGAAGACGAGCGCCGGGAGACCGATGAGGCTGGCGACGAGCGTGAGGAAGTAGAGGAGCAGCCCGAGGGCGATCGCTCGCTCCTCGGGAACGCCGAGCGGGTTGAGGAACAAGACGAGTGCACCCTCGCGGAAGCCGAGCCCCCCGATACCGGGGGACAGGAACTGCGCGATGAGGGTGGCGGGGAGGAACGCGAGAATCGCGGTGAATCCGATCTCATCGATGCCCATGGCCTCGGCCGCGCACGCGGCGGCGGCGAGGAGGACGACCTGGTACGAGAATGCGGTGACGAGCACCCGTCCGACCTCACGGGGATGAGCGCGGAACTTGTCGATGCCCAGGTGGAGCGCGTTGAAGTAGCGGAGCCTGCCCTCGCGGGTTCCGAGGAATCCACCGAGGCGATCGTGGCCGACGATCCAGATGATGGTGGCCAGGCCGCCGATCGCGGCGAGCGCCAGCACCATCGCGACCCGGGTCGCCGCTCCGAGATCGCGGAGGCCGGGGTTCAAGGCGAGACCGATGAACGTCAACACCGGGAGCACGATCCAACCGCTCAACCGTTCGAAGACGACCGATGCGAACGAGGCGGGTGCATCGCTCGTGTCACGGCGGAGACGATTCACCCTGACGACATCGCCGCCGACGGTGGTGGGGACGAAATTGGAGACGAACTGGCCGGCCATGTAGTGGCTGAACAGGCGGGGCCTGCTCGACTCGATCTCGAACGCGAACAACACACGGTGCCAGCGTACGGTGGCGACCGCGAACGACGCCGCCGTCAACACCAGCGCCGCGACGAGCCACAGCGGCGTCGACGAGTCCCAGTCGGGGAGCAGCTCGGATCGGTCGAACGACGGCGTGAAGACCAGGAGTGCAGCGAGGAAGGCGATGGAGATCCCGATCCTCGCGATCAGCGTGATGGCTCGCTTGTGGTTCACTGGCTGATCTTCTCCAGGAAACGGTCGATGTCGACCACGACGCGGATCACGCGACCGGCGGCGATCGCACCTCGTTCGTCGGCGGCAGCCACGGTGAACGTGAGCCGGCGGCCCTCGACCTTGTCGACGGTGGCCTCGGCCGTGACCGTGGATCCGACGCCAGTGGGTGCGAGGTGATCGAGCTGGACCCGCATGCCGACCGTCGTCGTGCCGTCCTCGAGATGGCCTGCGATTGCCGCGACGGTGGCTTCCTCGCACAACGCGAGCACCCGTGGGGTCGCCAGCACCGGGACGTCGCCGGAGCGAAACGCCACCGCGAGGTCGGCGTCGGTCACCTGGTGATCGATCGCCGCCGTCATCCCGGGTTCCACAGCCACGCAGCTACGATAAGCGGCCGTCGGCTCGACACCCACCTGCGCGAGACCGGATGACACCTGGAGGATTCGTGATCGACGAAGCAATCGTGGAACGCACGCTCGGGGCGGCTTTGCGAACCGGCGGCGATTTCGCCGAGGTATTCGTCGAGGACAAGCGATCGTCGTCGGCGATGTACGACGATGGCAAGGTGGAGGAGCTCACGTCGGGCCGTGACCGCGGTGCCGGCATCCGCGTGGTCGTCGGTGACACGACGGGTTTCGCGCACACCGCCGATCTCTCCGAGCCGGGACTCGCGGCCGCGGCGGAGGCCGCCGCCGCAGCAGCCCGGGGCGGTGGCGGCGGTGAACGCGTCGTCTCACTCGAACGCCGCTCGACCGAGCCGCCGAACGAGGTCGAGATCCTCCCCGAGACCATCCCCAAGGCGTCCAAGGTCGAATTGCTCGGCCGGGCCGACAGCGCGGCCCGCGCGCAGGGTTCGGCCATCTCCCAGGTGATGGCCCGGTACGCCGACAGCCGTCGCCGCATCCTCGTCGCGAACAGTGACGGCCTGCTCGCCGGCGACGATCAGGTCAAGAGCCTCTTCTCCATCAGCTGTGTGGCAAGCGGCGACACCGGCCTGCAGACGGGTCGCGAGAGCATCGGCGCCACGGTCGGTTTCGAGCTGTTCGACACCTACGACATCGAGGAGCTGGCCCGCCGGGCCGCCCAGCGAGCGCTCACCAAGCTCGATGCCGTTCCGGCGCCGAGCGGCGAGATGCCGGTCGTCATCGGCAAGGGCGGCGGTGGTGTGCTGTTCCACGAAGCCTGTGGCCACGGGCTCGAGGCCGACCTCGTCAACAAGAACGCCTCGGTGTTCGCCGGTCGGGTCGGCCAACAGGTCGCCAATCCGCTCGTCACCCTGGTCGACGACGGCACGATGGCCAAGGAGTGGGGCTGCTACGCCATCGACGACGAAGGTCGGCCCGCACAGCGCAACACGCTCATCGAGAACGGCGTGCTCACCGACTACATGTGGGACCACCTGCGGGCCCGCAAGGAGGGCAGGGAGAGCTCGGGGAACGGCCGTCGGCAGAGCTACCAGCACCTGCCGATGGTGCGGATGACGAACACCTTCATCGGCAACGGTCCCGACGATCCCGACGACATCGTCGCCGGCACCGAACGTGGCGTGTTCGTCGCCCAGCTCGGCGGCGGTCAGGTCAACACGGCGACCGGCGACTTCGTGTTCGGCATGACCGAGGCCTACCTCATCGAGGACGGCAAGATCACGGCACCGCTGCGCGAGGGCAACCTCATCGGCAACGGGCCCGAGGTGCTCACCCGCATCGACGCGCTCGGCAACGATTTCGCGATGGGCTCGCCCGGCACGTGCGGCAAGGACGGCCAGGGCGTGCCCGTCGGCGACGGCACACCGACGCTGCGGGTCGCGAGGCTCACCGTCGGCGGCACCGCGGCCTGACGATCACATGACCGACGAGCTCCTCGCAGTTGCCGACCGCGTCGTCGGTTGGGCCAACGACCACGAGCAGGTCGAGGTCGTGGTCGTCCACGAACACGAGACCGAGGTTCGCGCCTACGACGGCGAGATCGAGTCGCTGTCGTCGGCGGAGAGCCGCGGCGTCGGCATCCGTGTGATCGCCGACCATCGGCAAGGATTCGCCTACGCAGGCACCCTCGACGAAACCGTGCTCGCCGAGACCCTCGCCGAGGCGCGCGACAACGCAGCGTTCGGCACCCCCGACGAATTCCTCGCGCTCGCCGAGCCCGACGGCGTCGCCGTGGCTGACCTGGAGCTGGTCGATCCCGGCCTGGCAACGTTCTCCACCGACCGCAAGGTCGACCTCGCGCTCGACCTCGAACGGGCCGTTCGCTCGGCCGATTCGCGCATCATCGGCGTCGAGACGGCCGAGTACGCCGATTCGATGTCCGCCAGTGCGGTCGTCACCAACACGGGCATCCGGACCGCGGGCAGCGAGACAGCGTGTTTCGTCATGGCGTACTCGCTGGCCGCCGACGGCGACGACACCCAGACCGGTTTCGGCTTCTCGGTCGGCAAGGGTCCCGATGCCGTCGATCTGGATCGCGCCGCACGCGACGCGGCCGAGCGGGCCACCCGACTGCTCGGCGCGACGAAGCCGAGCACCGAGCGGCTCACGGTGGTGCTCGACCCCTTCGTCACGGCCCAGCTGCTGTCGATCGTCGGTGGCACGCTCACCGGCGAGGCCGTGCAGAAGGGTCGTTCGCTGTTCGCCGAACGACTCGGCGAGTCGGTGGCCTCTCGGCTGTTGACCCTGGTCGACGACCCGACCGATCCGGCTGCGTTCTCCGCCACCGAGACCGACGGCGAGGGTCTCGCGAGCCGGCGCAACCCGCTCATCGAGGACGGCGTGCTCGGTGCCTTCCTCCAGAACACCTACACCGGGCGCCGGGCGGGAACGGCATCGACCGGTTCGGCGGTCCGCGGCTACTCGAGCACGCCAGGGGTGGGGTGCATGGCGCTCGCGCTCGTGCCGGGCGACAAGAGCCAAGCCGAGCTGATCTCGGGAATCGACAACGGCCTGCTCGTCCAGGGAGTCGCCGGTCTGCACTCGGGGGTCAACCCGATCAGTGGCGATTTCTCGACCGGCGCCGAGGGTCTGCTGATCCGCGATGGCGAGCTGGCCGAACCGGTCCGTGAGGTGACCATCGCGTCGACCCTCCAACGCATGCTGCTCGACGTCAGCGCGGTCGGATCCGACCTCGAATGGCTCCCGATGAATGCCGCTGGTGTCTCGCTCGTCGTGGGCGACGTCACCATGTCGGGCTCCTGAGCCGACAACCGATGGACGATCTGCTCGAGCTCGGCGACCGACTCGTGACGATGGCAGCGCCGGACGAACAGGTCGAGGTGGTCCTCGGCGCCGGCCGCGGCACCTCGGTCCGGGCCTACGACGGTGAGATCGAGGCGTTCACCTCGGCCACGAGCCGGGCAATCGGCGTCCGAGTCGTCGTCGACGGCCGCCAGGGGTTCGCCAGCGCGGGCACTCTCGACGACGGTGTGGCCGTCGAGACGCTCGCCGAGGCCCGTGACAACGCATTGTTCGCGCAACCCGATGAACACGTCGGGCTGGCCGAGCCCGACGGCGTCGAACCGATCCCGCTCGATCCGTGGTCGCCTGTCGTGGGCGAGATGACCGACGGCGAACGAATCGAGCTGGCCATCGACCTCGAACGCCGGGTGCGCAGCGGCGATCCCCGCATCACCGGTGTGCGCTCCGCGTCGTACGGCGACGCGCAGAGCACCGGCGCGATCGTGTCGAGCACCGGAATCCGGGTGGCCGGGCGCTCCACCCACGCCGGTGTGTCCGTGCTGGCGCTGGCCGCCGACGGCGACGACACCACGACCGGGTACGGCTACGACTCGGGCCGCGACCACACCGATCTCGACATCGAGCGGGTGGCCGACGACGCCGTCGAACGTTCCACGGCCATGCTGGGCGCCACCAAGCCGGCCTCGGCTCGGCTCGCCATCGTGCTCGAACCACGGTTCGCGGCGAGCCTGCTCGGGATCGCGGCCGGCATGTTGTCGGGTGAACGTGTCCTGAAGGGCCGTTCGCCGTTCGCCGAGCGGCTCGGGGAGAAGATCGCGGCACCCATGCTGACGCTCGTCGACGACCCGACCGACGCCCGGTCGATCGCCGCCGACGACCACGACGGCGAGGGGCTGGCGACGAGGCGCAACGTGTTGTTCGCGGCCGGCGAGCTACGCACCTTCTTGTACGACTCGTACTCGGCCCGTCGTGCCGGCACCGCCTCGACGGCGTCGGCGGTTCGCTCGGCCCGGTCGACCCCGTCGGTCGGCATCCAGGCGCTCGCCGTCGAGCCGGGTACCGGTTCGGTCGACGACCTCGTCGGCGGCATCGACCTCGGGATCGCGGTACACAGCATGAGTGGGCTCCACTCGGGCGTCAATGCCGTGAGCGGCGACTTCTCGGTGGGGGTCGAGGGTCACATGATCCGCGCCGGCGCACGGGCCGAACCGGTCCGCGAAGCGACGATCGCATCGACGATTCCTCGCATGCTGCTCGATCTGCGGGCCATTGCCGACGACCTCACATGGCTGCCGAGCGGCGCCGCCATGTGCACGATGGCGATCGACGGCGTCACCCTCGGCGGGACCTGATGCCGATCTTCCACGCCATCGTGTTGGGCGCCGTCCAGGGATTCACCGAGTTCTTCCCCGTGTCGTCGAGCGGTCATCTCGTGATCGTGCCGTGGCTCTTCGGCTGGGACGACTTCGACGACGAGAGCGTGCAGAAGGCGTTCGACGTCGCTGTCCATCTCGGCACGCTCGTCGCGGTCGTGCACTTCTTCCGGCGTGACATCGGCCGGCTCGTGGTCGAGGGAATCGCCGTCGCAACCGGTCGTCGCCGACCGGCGTCGGTCGACGGGAGGCTGGCCTGGTTGTTGGTGCTCGCCACCGTTCCCGCCGCCGTCGTGGGTGTCGTCGCGAACGACCTGATCAACGACCTCGACGACGAGCTGTGGCTCATCGCGCTGATGCTCATCGTCTTCGGCATCGTGTTGTTCATCGCCGACCGCTTGATACCGAGCCGTTCGGCCGACTCGTTCGCGGGCCGCGACGCAACGGCCATGGGTATCGGTCAGTCGCTCGCCCTCCAGCCGGGCGTGTCTCGGTCGGCGGTCACCATCTCGGTGGCCCGCCGGCTCGGATTCGACCGCGAGGCGGCGGCCAGGCTGGCGTTCTTGATGAGCATGCCGCTCATCGTCGGCGCGGCCGTGTTCCAGTTCAACGATGTCGGCGGCCTCGACGGCATACCGTCGGATCTGCGTTGGCCGTTCATCGTCGGCATCGTGACGTCGGCGGTGACGGGCTGGCTGGCCGTCTGGGGCACGTTGCGGCTGGTGCAGACCCGCTCGTTCGCCCCGTTCGTGGTCTACCGGATCGCGCTCGGTGTGCTGGTGCTCGCGCTCTTGGCGACACCCTGGCGCTGAAAATTCGCTCGGCCGCGCCTGCATCGGAGCCGGTGCCTCAACCGGGCCGGCCGACGATCGCCACGGTGACGATTCCGTGGCTGATCGCGCCGGTCGTCGCCGCGATGTCCTCGTCGCGCACAGCGACCAGCGCGATGTCGTCGACCGTCTCGACGATGACGGCCGACCGGGCCACGACCCGCGTCGGTTCCTGATCGGGAACGAGGAACGGCTCGAAGCTGACCCAGATGTCGACCCGGTCGCCGGGCCCGACGAGATCGGCGACGGCCCCGAGCGGGATGGCGACCGCTGACGTGTCGGTGGCCAAGGCATTGCCGGCCGGGCCCTCACCGGGTTCGAGCACGCGCTCGTCGACCAGGACCTCGCCGGGGTAGACGGCCGACGTTGCACTGCTTCCGGGAACGAGGTCGACGATGGCCTCCTCGGGGATCATCCCGGCCGGAAGCTCGCGCCGTTCGGTGTTGTGCGAGCCGATCGGGTCGTGGATCGCGATGGTCGTCGTGGCCACGAGGGCGTCCTGGCGGTCCGTCCACGCGGCGCGCGCCCGCTCGGCGTCGTCGAGCAGGTCGTCGATCACGAACGTGGTCGTCGCGGCGAGGACGAGCGCCGCCAGCCACCAGAGCGCGGGCCGATGGCGCATGCGGGCGAGCGGCGATGGACGCCATCGTCGGTTCGCAATCCGACGGTGCAACGGTGAACGCAGCCACATGCGACTGCCCCCTGTCTCGAAGAGCTCGGGGGAAGCGGTGACCGACCGCCTCGCAGCGGTGCGGCGAATCTAGCTCAGTCGCTGCCGGTGGTCGACGTGGCTGTGGAGCCCGAGTCGGACTTCGACGGGCCCGAGTCCTTCGACGCCGACGACGACCCTGAGTCGGAGCCGGCAGATGAGGTGGCGGTCGACGTGGACTCCTTGGTCGACGAGCCGTTCTCCGAGGAGCCGTTGGTCGACGAACCCCGGCTGTCGTTCTTGTAGAACCCGGTGCCCTTGAACGTGATGCCGGGTGCGCTGAAGACCTTCTCGACCCTGCCCCGCCCCGGGCTCGTGCAGCCGGCCGGGTTCTTGCCCGACTTCTTGGTCGGGCACTTCTTCAGCGTGTCCTCGGAGAACGACTGGTTCAGCTCGAACGCCGTCTCACAGGTGCTGCATCGATAGTCGTACGTTGGCATTGGTCCTCCGCACCGCTCGCCGCACCGGGTATCGAGGCGTCCGGTGTGCCGTTGGCTCGAAAGGATATCGACCGGCGTCCCCGACCCGGCAGGTCCACAGGCCAGATGGCCGTAGGGCCTCGGGTTGGATCTACCATCGGTGTGTGGAGCTCTCCTGGCTAGTCGTGCCGGTCGCCTATGTCATCGGGACGTTCCCGACGGCCCAGATCATCGGCTGGTTCGTCGGTCACGACCCGACCGCCGAAGGCTCGAAGAACCCGGGCGCATCGAACATGTTCCGGGTCGCCGGCCGCTGGGCCGGCGTCGTGGTGTTGCTCGGCGACGTGTGCAAGGCCGCGATTCCCGCGCTCATCGGGCTCTGGCTGGGCGGCCGACCGCTCGCGGCAGCCGCCGGGGCCGCCGCGATGCTCGGCCATGTGTTCCCGATGAAGCGCGGCTTCCGGGGCGGCAGGGGGGTCGCGACGTTCGGAGCGACCTGCCTGGTCCTGTGGCCGATCGTCAGCCTGTCCGCCCTGGCATTGTGGGCGGTGCTGGTGCGGGTGACCGGCCGTGCGTCCGTCGGGTCGCTCATCGGGTCCCTCACCATCGTCGCTGGGGTCGCCGTGACGGGGCGGCCCGGGTGGGAGATCGCCGTGGCCGCGACGATGGCAGCAGTGGTGATCCTTCGCCATCGCGAGAACGTCGCTCGGCTGTTGCGTCGCGAAGAGACCTCGATCCACAAGGGGTCGTAGATGGCCGGGCCCCGATGATCTCTCTCGACGCCGCCCGTGAGCGCGTGCTCGCCGGATGCGCCCAGTTGGCGACCCGATCCGTGCCGGTCGCCGACGCGTTGGGTCTCGTCTTGGCCCAGGACGTCGTCGCGACGGAGGCCATCCCGCCGTTCCCGAACACCGCGATGGACGGATTCGCGGTCCGGGCCGCCGACACCGTCGCCGCGCCGAACACCCTCGAGGTGGTGGGCACGATCGCGGCCGGCGCCGCACCCGACATCGAGGTCGGCGACGGCCAGGCGGTGCGCATCATGACGGGTGCGCCGATGCCACCAGGCGCCGACGCGGTGATCATGGTCGAGCTCACCGAGGCGAGCAGCGACGGCTCCTCGGTCGAGGTGCGGGCCGAGGTGCCGGTCGGCAACCACGTTCGCGGCGCCGGTGAGGACGTCGAGGTCGGGCAACGGGTGTTCGTATCGGGCGAGGTGCTCGGCCCCGGGCATCTGGGCGTGTTGTGCAGTCTCGGCATCTTCGATGTTGCTGTCGTGCCCCGGGCTCGGGTGGGCGTGATGTCGACCGGCGACGAGCTGATCGAGGGGCCGGCGCGGCTCGCGCCGGGTCAGATACGCGACTCGAACCGCCGTACCTTGTTGTCGCTCGTCGAGCAA
>JAOTZB010000059.1 GCA_029861625.1 Acidimicrobiia bacterium | reverse complement strand
CGGATGGGACAAAGTCCGCGAGCAGCGGTTCCGGCGCCAGATCGAGCTCGGAATCGTGCCGGCCGAGACGCCGCTGTCACCGCGGAACTCCGAGATCGATCACGATGTCCGGCCGTGGGACGAGCTCACCGCGGACGAGCGCCGACTGTTCGCGCGGTACATGGAAGTCTACGCGGGGATGGTCGACAGCATCGATCAGAGCCTCGGTCGGCTGCGGAGCGAGCTCGAGCGCCTCGGCGAATGGGACAACACGCTCGTGATGTTCACCAGCGACAACGGTGGATCGCGCGAGGGCGAGGAGATCGGCACGTCCTCGTACTTCCGCACGCTCTCCTACAACATGCCCGACGCCGTCGAAGAGGACCTCGCTCGTATCGACCTGGTCGGAGGACCGCAGTCGTTGGCCCACTACCCGCGCGGTTGGGCGATGACGTCGAACACGCCATACCGGCTCTACAAGATCAACACCCATGCCGGTGGTCACTCGGTGCCGTTCGTGGTGTCCTGGCCCGCCGCCATCCCGGCCGAGCTCCGTGGCGGCCTCCGGACCCAGTATCAGCACATCACCGATGTCTTCCCGACCGTGCTCGACCTCGTCGGCGCCGAGGCTCCGACCCATCGTCGGGGCCGGCCGACGTTCGAGGTCCAGGGGTCGAGCCTCACGTCGACGATCGGCGACGCGTCGGCTCCGTCGACCCACCGTGAGCAGCACTACGAGATGTGGGGCCACCGCGGCTTCTACCGTGATGGGTGGGAAGCCGTCACGTGCCATCAGGATGCCACGGCGTTCTCGGACGACCGATGGGAGCTCTACGACCTCGTCAACGACATGACCGAGACGGTCGACCTCGCCGCATCGCAGCCCGACAAGCTGGCCGAGCTGATCGAGGCATGGGAACGAGGAGCCCGCGACAATCAGGTGCTGCCCCTCGATGAACGCACCGGGCTGAAGTTCATCCAACGGCCGCCGTGGGTCGACGAGATGGCCGAGCCCGTCACGCTCGGGCCGGCGGCGCCGCAGCTCGAGCGGTTCCGTTCACTCCAGCTCATCGACAGCCGCAGCTTCCGCGTGATCATCGAGCTCACGCAGCCGCCGGGCGGTGCCGGAACCCTCGTGGCCCATGGCGACCAGGGCGGGGGCTACGGGCTGTACGTGATCGATGGCGCGCTGCACTTCATCCACAACGGCTACGGCGTGATGACCGAGGTCGACGGCGGTCCGATCGACGTCGGTGATCACTCGGTCGTGCTGGCGGTCGACGCACCGGGTGACGGTGTGTGGAACGCGGCGCTCGAGATCGACGGGCTCCTCCGCGCCGAAGCGGGCGGGCTCCGCATGCTCAATGCCATGGCACCCTTTCAGGGCATCGACGTCGGCATCGACCGGCGATCGCCCGTGTCGTGGTCGCTGTACGAACGCCACGGTACTTTTCCCTTCTCCGGGTCGGTCCACGCGGTGCGGTACGAGCCCGGCGAGCGAGCACCCGATGCGGGTGCCCGCTGGCTCGACCTGTTGCGAGAGATGGGTTCCAGATACGAGTGAGGAGCCGCGCGGGTAGGCGAGCGAAGCGAGCCTGACCCGCCGGCACCGGGGCCCGAGCGGCCCGTCGCAGCCGGCGACGAGAGCGGGGACCGAAAACGGCCGTCGACCCATCCGCTGAAGTCCGGAGACCACCCGACCCATTCTTGCGTGTGGGTCCCGCGCCGATGGATCAGGAGCCGAGCAGCCGTTCCAGCTCGCGATTGGTGAACCGCCTGTCGGGGTCGATGACCTCGCGGGTGTCGTTGAACGCTGCCCATTCGGGGTATTTCGGAGCCAGCGTGGTGGCAGTCTGGCCGTGCAGCTTCCCCCAGTGCGGGCGCCCGGCATGGGCGTCCATGATCGCCTCGACACCGTCGAAGTAGCGCCGGTACGGGACAGCGGCGGGCACGTGGACGGCGATGTACCCGCTGTCTCGCCCGCCGGCAGGGCTGAGGGGGATGTCGTCGGCACCGAGCACTCTGACCTCGACCGGGAACCCGATCGGCTCGGGTAGATCGTCGATGAGGTCGCGTACCTGTTCGAAGGCATCGACCAGGTGATGGCGGGGAACGGCATACTCCATCTCCACGAAACGAACCCGGCGCGGACTCGCGAAGACCGCCGCGCTCGGCGCGGTGTACTCGGTGCGCTCGAGCGCCGCCGTCGTGAGCCTCGCCAGCGACGGGATGAGGCGGGGCGCCACCCGACCGATGCCGGTGAGGGCGCCGAACAGGCCGTTCTGCACGACCTCTTCGTCGACGACGCGCCGCCACCGCGGTCGCGTGTCCTCGGTGAGGGCCACCCGCCGATTCGTCTTCGTCATCGCGATCTCGGTGTGGGGGAACCAGAAGAACTCCGCGTGGTCGGCGCCTGCCACCCACTCGTCGAATCCGCTCAGAACATCGTCGATCGGTCGTGGCTCCTCGATTGCGTGCAGGGCGAACGCGTCCACGCACTGAAGCGTCATCTCCGACAGGACACCGATCGCCCCGAGCCCGAGTCGTCCGACGCGGAGCAGCTCGCGGTTCTCACCGTCGCTCGCGATGACAACCGTGCCGTCACCCGCGATCACACGCATTCCGACGACTGCGGCGGCGATGGTCTGGAACCGGGCGCCGGTGCCGTGGGTTCCGGTGCTGACCGCTCCGGAGATCGACTGGGCGACGATGTCGCCGAGGTTCGGGAGCGCCAGGCCCACTTGGTCGAGCCGGTCATTGAGCTCGTGGAGCCGGATGCCCGACTGCACCGTGACCCGCTTGGCCTCGCGGTCCACGGCGAGCACACGCCGATAGTCGCTGAGATCGATCAACATGTCCTGGGCGACGGCAAGGCCGGTGAAAGAGTGGCCGGCGCCAACGGCCTTGACGCGCCGCCCGGCCCGGGCCGCGTCGCGGACCGCCACGCTGAGGTCGAGCTCGGTGGTCGGTCGCCGGATCTCGCGGGGGAGCGCCCGCTGGTTCCGGGCCCAGTTCACCCAGCGGCCGGAGCGGGACACCCCGCCTGGCATCAGTCGCCCCAGTCGCGCAGGTCGACGGCCCACTCGTCGACGATCTGATCGCCGGCGGCGACGAACATGCGGGGGTGCTTTGCGATCGTCGGATCGATGTGGGCCGGGGCCAGCATCACACGATCTCCGACCGCGAACACGACACCATCGTCAGGCGCGATGACGGTGTGCTCGTCGGAGCAGAAGAGCACGGTCGCATCCGTCGTCGTGGGGTTCCCCTGATCCATCGCGAGTGCCTTCAGTCCACCGTCGAGGACCACCCATCCCGACGGATTGACCGAGATCACCGTGGTGAGCACGTGCAGCGCCGGCCGGAACGGGAGGTCGAGCTCGCCGTACTGCCCGTCCATGAGTGTGTACGAACCGGCTTGGACCTCGTTGACCACGTCGTTGCAGTCGTAGGTTCCCGTGCCTCCGCCCGACACGATGTCGCCGCCGACAACGGCGTGGGCGCGCGCCAGATCGGCCATGGCCGCTGCGACTCGTTCCGTCCGGGTCCCACGGTCCTTCTCGTGGACGAGGTGGCCCTCGTACCCCATGACGCCGCGGACGTGCAGTCCACTCGCTCGGGCGACCTCGGCGAGCTGCTCGGCGTCGTCAGGGTCACAACCACAACGAGGGAGCCCGACGAACACGTCGATCAGGACATCGGTTATGCCCGATCGGGCTGCGGCCTCGATCGTGGCGACCGAATCGACGGCGACCGTCACCCGAGCGGCGCCGGCCTCGGCGAGGGTACCCAGGCGCCGCAGTCTACGCGGGTCGACGACCTCGTTCGCGAGCAGGAGATCGTGTCCGAGTCCGGCGGCAGCCATTCCCTCCATCTCCCGCACGGTGGCGCAGCAGAAGTTGGTGTGGCCGGCGTCGGCCAGCCGGCGAGCGAGGTCGGTGGACTTGAACGCCTTCACGTGCGGTCGCAGCGACGCGCCCGGACGAACCGCCGACATGGTCGCCACATTGTGCTCGAACGCAGCCTGGTCGATCACCAGCGCGGGCGTGGAGATCTGGTCGATGCGCACAGCCCGAGGGTATCCGCCCACCTGCGGGCCACCAGCGCCTCGGCCGGGCCCGATAGCGTCATGGTGTGAGTCAACGCGAGACGATTCTCGTCTGGGTCTCCGGGCGGGACCACCCCGGCATCACGGCCGGAATTCTCGACATCATCGCGGCCGCCGGCGCCGTCGTCCAAGATGTCGAGCAGATCTCGATCCGCAATCGGCTCACGCTGGGCTTCGCGATCGATGTGCCGGCGGGTCGCGATCTGCTGAAGGATCTGCTGCTGTTCGGTTGGGATCACGATCTTCAGGTCGACTTCGAGGTCGCCGAGGACTCACCGTCGCCGGCCGAGCTCGGCCATGTGGTCACGGTGCTCGGTCCGGTGCTGAGCGCCGACCTGTTGCGCCAGGCCGCGGTTGCCGTCGCCGATGCCGGCGGCAACATCCATCGCATCCTGCGGCTGTCCCGGTACCCCGTGTTCAGCTACGAGCTCGTCGTCCGGGGCGCCGACGATCACAAGCTGAGGGCCAACCTGTTGTCGACGGCCACGAGGAACGCAGGGCTCGACGTGGCTGTGCAGAACGAAGGGCTCGGCCGCCGCGCGAAACGACTCGTCGTCCTCGACGTCGACTCCACGCTCATCCAGGACGAAGTCATCGATCTGCTCGGCGAGGAAGCCGGTGTCGGGGTGGCCTGCCACGCGCTCACCGTACGAGCCATGCGGGGCGAGCTGGACTTCGAGCAGGCGCTCCGGCAGCGGGTCGCGTTACTCGAGGGCGCCGACGAGGCCATCGTCGACCGGGCTCGCGCCAAGCTCAGGCTCACACCGGGGGCCCGTACCTTCGTGCGCACGCTGAAACGACTCGGATATCGAACCGCGATCGTGAGCGGCGGCTTCACGGCGTTCACCGACGACCTGCGCGAGAAGCTGGGTCTCGATCACGCCTACGCGAACGAGCTCGAGATCGTCGATGGCGTGCTCACGGGGCGTGTCGTCGGTCCGGTCGTCGATCGAGCTCGCAAGGAGCAGCTGCTCCGGGCGGTCGCGGAGCTCGAGGACATCCCCCTCGAGCAGACGGTTGCAGTCGGCGACGGGGCCAATGATCTCGACATGTTGTCGATCGCCGGTCTCGGCATCGCGTTCAATGCGAAACCTGTTGTCGAGGACGCGGCCGATACTGCCGTCACCGTCCCGTATCTGGACGCGATCTTGTTCGTGCTCGGTGTGCGCCGCCTCGACATCGAGGCCGTCGATGCCGAGGAGAACGGAGGCGAACCGATGGAATACCCGTCCGTGGATCCGTCAGGCTGAACCACCGTCGAACGTCTCCGGCGGCAGGAGTGGCGTCGTGCCGTTCTCACGGGTGCTCGACGGCGGCAGGGGCCACATCGACGGCGGCGCGAGCGGCTTCGATTCGCTTCGTGTTGAGCCGAGGTCGGGCGTAGACGTACAACAACAGGTGGGCGACGGCGGACACGGCGAGCGGGATCCGCAGCGCTGTCTCCCTGCTCGCGACGGTCGCGGTGAGGGCCACGAGGATGCCACCCAGGAGGGTTGCGACGGGGATGACACCCCAGCTGAAGAACCGGTAGACGCTGTTGACCCGGCCGAGGAGGTGATCGGGGATCAGGACCTGTCGGAGTGACACCGTTATCACGTTCCACAGCACTGCGACGTAGGAGATCAGCACGAACATCGCGAAAACGACGGGCACCGACGGCAGGCCGGCCATGAGCCCGGCCGCGACCGCGGATGCGATGATGGTGAAGAACAATGATGCGCCCGGTCCGATACGCACGCTGACCCGGGCCGCCGTGATGCTGCCGATCACACCGCCGACCGCTCCCGAGATGGTGAGGGCGCCGAACCCGGCAGGGGAGAGACCCAGGACTTCCTGGGCGAAGAGAACCTCGGTGGCGAGCATCATCGACGCGAGCCCGTTGAGCGCAGCCAACGTGATGGCCATCGGCCGCAGGAGCTCGTGGCGCCAGAGCCACGCCACGCCTTCGCCGATCTCGGTTCGCCAGGAGACCTTGCCGGTCTTCACGTCACCCTTCGGTCGGAACTCGCCGGCGATCAGCGCGACCAGACCCGCAGACACGGCGAAGGTGGTGGCGTCGACGAGGAAGGGCAGCGCAAGACTGACCCCGATCAACAGACCGGCGAGTGGTGGACCGACGAAGGAGTTCATGACCATCTCGACGCCCCAGAGCCGGCCATTGGCGCGCTCGAGCTGTTCGGATGCGACGATGGCCGGCATGAAGGTCTGGGCCGCGTTGTCGCGGAGGACCTCGGCGCCGCCCAGCAACAATGCGGCGAGGTACAACAACGCCAGGCCGACGCCGGCATCGTCCGGCGCGGTCCCGATGCCGTCGGCCAGATCGGTCGCGTCGGGGAGCCCACTCTCGCCGGCCAGGACAACCAGCGCGACGCCTGCGGTGAGCAGGAATCGGAGCGCGTCCATTCCCGCGATCAGCTTCCTGCGATCGACTCGGTCGGTGATGACGCCGGCAGGAAGGCTGAACACGAGCCATGGCAGGCGGGTCGCGACCATCACGCCGGCGATGGCGATCGGGTTGCGGGTGAGCGTGCTGGCCAACCACGGGTAGGCGATGATCGCGACCCCGTCACCAAGGTTGGAGATGGCGCTGGCGACCCACAGCCGCCAGTAGTCGGGCCCGAGCGCGGTCGGGCTCATGAACCGAGGCTCTTCCGGGTCGTCGGGAACACGCTGAGGAAGACGCCGTATGTCGTCGTGCCGTCGCGTGCCTGCCCCGCGAACTCGTCGCCGAGCGCGGCGAGCCGATCGATCCACTCCTGCGCCCGATCGGCGGGGATGCGGGCGTACCGCGCGGTCGTCATGCCGGGACGGGCGGCGAGGTCGGGGTCGTGCATCACGGCGTTGATCTCATCGATGGGTCGCGAGAGCGACGGGTCGTTGTCGACGCCCGCCTTCTTGGTGTCGCCGAGGAGGAACAGTCGAGCAGTGCGCCCGTAGTACTTCGCCTCCAGAGCGCGGACGCGACGGGTGCGCACCACCTGGATGAGGCCGGCCGCGACGAGGCGTTTGCAGTGATGGCCGATCGTGCCCTTCGGCTTCTCGAGCGTGTCGGCCAGCTGGCTGGTGGTGGCCGCCCGTTCGGTGAGCAGATCGATGATCTCGAGCCGCGTCGGCTGCATCAGCTCCCGGAGCTGCGCGGGTGTGAGATCGAGCCGGTCGGCGAGCGCGTAGTCGGGTGACTCGTGGGTCGAGGTCTCATGGTCGGCCATTCCCGAATAGTCGGCGAAAGCCGACCATTAGTCAAGAGAGAGCCAGTGAGGTGGGAGATCCAGTCAAGAGGAATCCAGAACATTTTCGAACTCCTTCGCCGATCTTTGCGATTCCTTGTGTTTCGGGGCCGACGATGGTCATCGGTGGCTCGACACACTCCCCGATCCGTACGAAGGAACTGACATGAAGAAGTCCATTGCATCCATCGGCCTCGCCGCATCACTGCTCGGCGGCGGCGTCGTCGGCGCGACGCTCATGACCCCGACCCTTGCCGGCGCCCAGGACGACGCCGTCGAGGAGGCACCCACGTCCGACTGGGTCCGCGATGCGCTCGACCCGCTCGCCACCGAGAGCGTCATCACTGCCGATCAGGCCGACGCCGTGGCCGAGACGCTCGCCGAGGCCCGACCCGACCACGCCTTCGGACGAGGCTTCCGGTTCGGCGGCCGGATCGGCCTCGATTCCGCTGCCGACGTGATCGGCATCGACACCGACACGCTTCTCGACTCGTTGATGGACGGTCAGTCGCTGGCAGAGATTGCCGAGGCCAACGGTTCGAGCGCCCAGGCTGTCATCGACGCACTCGTCGCCGATGCTCAGGCTCGCCTCGACGACGCAGTCGCCGACGGTCTGATCGACCCCGAGACGGCCGAGGAACACTCGGCCGATATCGCCGAGCGGATCGAAGCGCTCGTGAACGGCGATGTCCAGTCGTTCGGTGGTCGCTTCGGCCGCCCGGGACCCGGCCGCTTCGGTGGCGGGTTCGGCGGCCCGTTGGGGCCTGACGCCGACGCCGGTACCGATGAAGAACCAGCGGGCGCCTGAGCCCCGCAGCCTCCCCCCGCAGAGCCTCGGTGTCGGTTGCGGCACCGAGGCTCTGGCGCGCCGAGACCGGCCGGTCCTCAGTCGCCGCCGACCGGCTTCGAGGCGGCGAGCCCCGATGATCGTCGGGTCGTCACTCGACCGGCATGCCTCGGCGCCGCCATTCCGGATAGCCGTCCTGGAGTCGGCGGGCGGAGCGGCCCGCTTCTCGCAACAGCCTGACTGCGTCGTCCGCGTACACGCAGTAGGGACCGCGGCAGTAGGCGACGACGTCGACATCGTCGGGGAGCAGATCGACCTGTTCGGCCAGTTCGTCGATCGGCATGGATCGGGCACCAGCGATGTGACCGGCGGTGAACTCGGCCGCATTCCGGACGTCGACGACGATTACGTTGCCGGCGTCGATGCGGCGGGCCAGTTCGGCTCGGCTGATCTCCTCGAGGCTCGATCGATCGCCGAGGTAGGCAGCTGCCAGGTCGTCGAGGTGAGCGTGATGGGCACCGGCGACGTCACGCAGGGCTGCCCACAGGTCACCAACGCGGTCCGACGCCAGGCGGTAGTAGATGCGGGTTCCGTCTCGCCGGGTGGACACGAGTCCCGCACCGGCGAGCGTCCGAAGATGAAACGAGGTGTTGGCCACGCTCTGGTCGATCTCGGTGGCCAGGTCGTCGACGCGGCGTTCACCCTGGTCGAGGACGTCGATGAGCTCGGCGCGACGTCCGTTGCCGAGCGCCTTGGCGACATCGGCGAAGCCGTCGAAGAGAGCGTTCTTCGCATCTCGCGGTCCCATGAGCCGTACCGTAGTCACATGTTCAAGGCACTTCTTGACAACAGCACCCGCAGCCGACCCAGGGCATGCCGGTCGATGTCGCGCGACAGCTGCGGGAGGCAGGATGATGGGTGAGATGATGTCGATCATGGCCGACCGGAACGCCAGGGCCACGAGACCGACAGTGCTGGTGGCCGAGGACGACCGGGCGCTGCGCGATTCGCTCGAGGCCGCGATGCAGGTGGCCGGGTACGACGCCGTGTTCGCGCACGACGGCGCCCAGGCGCTTTCGGCGATTGCCGACCACGCGCCCGACCTGGTGCTGCTCGACGTGATGATGCCGCACGTCGACGGGCTGTCGGTCGCCCGCACGATGCGTCAGCGGGGCGACCGCACTCCCATCCTCATGCTCACCGCACGCGACACGGTCGGCGACCGGGTCGCAGGACTCGACGCCGGCGCCGACGACTATCTCGTGAAACCCTTCGCGCTCGACGAGCTCCTGGCGAGGTTGCGCGCACTCCTGCGACGCACCAGCGTCGTCGATGCCGACGCTCCCGCCTCGGTCGGCGACCTGTGGCTCGATGCCCGCAGCAGAACCGCAACCCGCGACGGTCGCGAGCTCACGCTCACCCGAACCGAGTTCGACCTCCTCGAGCTCTTCTTGCACAACGTCGGCATCGTGTTGACCCGAGACGTGATCTACGAACGCATCTGGGGCTATGACTTCGACACGACATCGAAGTCGCTCGACGTGCACGTGAGCTACCTCCGGCGCAAGCTCGAAGCAGACGGTGCCTCACGGGTCATCGAGACGGTCCGTGGCGTCGGCTACACGCTGCGGCGGTCATGACGGTCCCATGAGCCTCCGCCTCCGCGTCGCCCTCGGCGTGGCGCTCATCGTCGCGGTCACCATTGCCGGTGCGGGATTTGCCGCGCAGCTCTCCGTCGAGAACGAGCTCGACGACGAGGTCGACGACTTCCTCGAGCAGCGTGTCGATCTGATCGAGGGCCTGTCGAGCCAACCCACCGGCCGGTTCCGGGGCCCCGACCCGAACTTCTCACCACTCCAGGTCCGAGGCGTCTTCGCCGACTTCGACTCGATCACCCAGCTGCTGGGGCCAGATGGGCAGATCATCGTGTTCGAGGGCAACGTCCAGCTCCCGGTTGGTGCTGCCGATCTCGACATCGCCAGGGAAGGGGTCGGGCGGTTGCTCCGCGATGTCGACGTCGACGACGAGACGTACCGCATGATCACTGCGGGCCAGCGCGGCGGCGGGGCACTCCAGATCGCTCGTGACCTGTCCGAGAACGACAGCGTGCTGGCCGGGGTCCGTAGTCGTCTGGTGTGGGCCGGGCTGATCGGGACCATCGCCGCCGCGGTGATCGGGTGGCTGTTCGCCCGGCGGGCAATACGGCCGGTCGAGCGGGTCACGGCGGCAACCGAGGAGGTCGCACGTACCCAGGACCTGATGACACCGCTTCCCGTGGAAGGCACCGACGAGATCGCCAGGCTGTCGGCGAGCTTCAACACGATGATCGAGGCGTTGGCCACGTCTCGCGAACAACAGCGCCGACTCGTGATGGACGCGAGCCACGAGCTGCGAACCCCGCTCGCGACCCTGCGGACGAGCATCGAAGTCCTCGAACGGGGCGACGAGATCACCCCTGAGCTCCGGGAACGGCTGATGACGAATGCATCGGCCGAGCTCGTTGAGCTCTCGTTGCTGGTGGGCGAGCTCGTCGAGCTGGCAACCGACACGTCGACCGGCGATGTGGTCCGAACCGAGGTGGCGCTCGGCCAGGTTGTCGGGGACGCGGTCGAGCGAGGTCGCCAGCGCCACCATCGCATCATCGAGCTCGAGCAGCGCGGTGAGGACTCGACGATCGCCGCCGTGCCCCTGATCGAACGAGCCGTGAACAACCTCATCGACAATGCCGCGAAGTTCAGCCCCGCCGGCGAGCCGATCGAGGTGGTCGTCGATGCAACCACCGTGACCGTTCGCGACCACGGGCCGGGTATCGACGACGACGATCTCGGTCTCGTGTTCGACCGGTTCTATCGAGCCACGACCGCCCGCACGATGACGGGTTCCGGGCTCGGCCTGTCGATCGTCGAGCAGATCGTCGCCGACCACGATGGATTCGTCTTCGCTCGGAACGCGCCCGGCGGTGGCGCCGAAGTGGGCTTCACGCTCCCACCATCGGACTGACCGGTCGGTGTCAGGCGCTGTTGTTCTGGCCGACCCTGCGGATGAGGGTACGGACCTCGCGTGATGCCACCAACAGCGCAGTGAGGTCGGTGAGCGACGTCGCCTTGATGTTCGTGACGGCCTCGCGGTAGCGCGCGACCGGTTCTTGGTGGTTGCCGACCCAGACCTCGACCCGTTCGACCGCGGTGAGATCGTCACCGTCGACCCAGCCGTCGCCGCTGTTCGTGACCAGCTCGGTGAGCGACTTGTGATCGAGGTACAGGTCGCCTCTCAACCCGAGCCGTGCGAGCGTCTCCATCTCGGTGTCGCGTGGCAACGCGAGGATCTGATCGCGGATCCATGTGAGGTCCATCAGCTCCGCGACTGCGAAGTGCACGGAGGCAACGGTGCTGATCGGCGCGTTGGTGACGTCCGACGCCGAGACGATGTCGAGCGCGGCGATCGAATGTCCGAGAAGTGCCGTCCGTTCGGCCAGCTCGATCGGCACCGACGCCCGGGTGAGCTCGTCGACGGTTCGGAAGAACGCCCGGCGGTCGGCGCCGAGCAGCCAGTCGGAGAGGTTGATCATCGTGTCGCGCACCTTGGCGGCGAGATCGGCGACCGCGCTGGTGGCGTCGAGCGGCAGGTTGCGGTTTCGCACCAGCCAGCGAGTCGCTCGTTCGGCGAGCTGGCGGCCGGCGAGGAAGATCGAGAGCTGGGTTCCGGCTGCGACCTGGCCGTCGAGGTCGATGACATCGCTCCAGAGCTGTTCGAGGTCGAAGATCTCCCATGCGGCGAGATGTGCGGCTGCGATGTCGACCGAGCGAACCGATGACTCCTTGCTCAAGCGGTAGACCATCGTGATCCCGCCCCGGTCGACCACGCGGTTCGTGATCCGGTTGGCGATGATCTCACGGCGGAGGGGGTGGGACGTGACATACGGGGCGAATCGTTCCCGCACCGGTTCGGGGAAGTAGTCGGCGAGCAGGCGTTCGAAGGCCCGGTCGTCGGGGACGGCCGATGCGAGCAGCTCGTCGCCGAGGATGTTCTTCGTGTAGGCCAACAAGATGGCGAGCTCCGGCGTGGTGAGGCCCTCGCCGGCCGAACGGCGCTCGGCGACCTCTTCGGCATCGGGGAGCCCTTCGAGCCGACGGTCGAGCAGTCCCCGCGCCTCGAGCGAGGCGATGTGGCGCCGGTGCACGTCGATCAGGCTGGCCGACTCGACGCGATCGGTGCTCAACGCCTGGGTCTGCGCGTAGTTCCCGGCCAGGACCTGCTGCGCGACCTCGGCGGTCATCTCGTCGAGGAGCTGATTCCGCTGCTTGACCGTCAGCTCGCCGTCCGCAACGACCCGATCGAGCAGGATCTTGAGATTGACCTCGTGGTCGGAGCAGTCGACACCACCGGCGTTGTCGATGGCGTCGGTGTAGATTCGGCCTCCGGCTCGTGCGAACTCGATCCGGCCCTGCTGGGTGATGCCCAGGTTCCCGCCCTCGCCGATGACCCGACACCGCAGCGAGGCAGCGTCGACGCGGATGGCATCGTTGCTCTTGTCGCCGACCTCGGCATGTGACTCGTCGCTTGCCTTGACGTAGGTGCCTATCCCACCGTTCCAGAGCAGGTCCACCGGGGCCCGGAGGACCGCGCTTATCAACCGATCGGGGGTCATGTTGGCCGCATCGACATCGAGTGCGGCCTGGATCTCGGGTGAGAGCTCGACCGATTTCGCCCTGCGATCGAAGACCGCGCCGCCCGGCGACAGCAGCTCGGTGTCGTAGTCGGCCCAGCTGGAGCGGCCGAGCGCGAACAAGCGAGATCGTTCCTGGAAGGAGCTGGCTGCGTCCGGATTCGGATCGACGAACACATGGCGGTGGTCGAATGCGGCGACGAGCCTCGTGTGGGGTGAGCGCAGCATGCCGTTGCCGAACACGTCGCCCGACATGTCGCCGATGCCGACGGCGGTGAAGTCGGTGGTCTCCACGTCGATGCCGAGCTCGCGGAAGTGCCGGTTCACCGACTCCCACGCCCCGCGTGCCGTGATGGCCATCTGCTTGTGGTCGTAGCCGTTCGAGCCGCCCGACGCGAACGCGTCGCCGAGCCAGAAACCCCGGCTGGTCGCGATCTCGTTGGCGACGTCGGACAGCGTCGCGGTGCCCTTGTCGGCTGCGACGACGAGATACGGATCGTCGCCGTCGTATCGGATGGTGCGGTCGGGGGGGACCACCTCACCGTCGACGAGGTTGTCGGTGAGATCGAGCAGGGCGCCGACGAAGAGCCGGTAACCGGCGACCGCCTCCTCGCGTGCGAGTGCCGGGTCGGTGGGTGGCTGCTTGAGGATGAAGCCGCCCTTGGCGCCGACCGGGACGATCACGGCGTTCTTCACCATCTGGGCCTTGGCGAGCCCCAGCACCTCGGTTCGGTAGTCCTCGAGCCGGTCCGACCAGCGAAGCCCGCCGCGAGCAACCGCTCCGGCCCGCAGGTGCACCCCCTCGAGACGAGGGGAGTACACGAATATCTCGTAGCGCGGGCGCGGCATCGGCATCTCGTCGATGGCGGTCGGCTCCAGCTTGAATGCGAGATACGGGTTCGGTCGACCGTCGCGGAGCTGATATCGGGTCGTGCGCAGGGTGGCATCGATGAGATTCGCGAAGCGGCGGAGGATGCGGTCCTCGTCGAGAACATCGACGAGGTCGATCGCCTCGCTCAGCGAGCCCCGCCGTTCCTCGATCATGTCGTCGGTTGCGCCCTGATCGGGATCGAACCGGGCCCGGAAGAGCTCGAGAAGGAGGCACGTGATCCCGGCTCGGGTCGTGAGCGTCTGTTGCAGGTAGAGCTGGCTGTACGGCGCGCCGATCTGGCGCAGGTAGCGCGCATAGGCCCGGAAGATCGCGACGTCGCGGCAGTCGATGCCGGCGGCGAGCACCAGCTGGTTGAAACCGTCGTCGACCACGTCGCCGGCCCACACCGTCGTGAAGGTCGCCTCGATGAGATCCGCCATCCTGTCGAAGGGGAGCGGGTTGCCGTGCTCGAGCGCGAAATCGTAGATCCAGATGGGTTCGCCGTCGTCGACCTCGATCTCGTATGGCCGTTCGTCGAGAACGTTGATGCCGAGATTGCCCAGCGTCGGCATGATCGACGTGAGCGAGATGCGTTCG
>JAOTZB010000354.1 GCA_029861625.1 Acidimicrobiia bacterium | reverse complement strand
CGAGCAGCGAGCGAGTCGAGCACTGGCATCACGGCGACCTCGAGCGGCGTCCTTCCCCCTAGCTGATCGACGGGAAGATCGGCACAACCGTCCGGGACACACACCACGTACTTCACGGGCGCAAAGTGTGCCAGCTCGGGGCGCAAGTCACGACGCCGGTCACACGATGTTCACACGCGGCACGGGTGGCGACCGAGATGGCGCGAGAGCCGGTCAACCGCGGATGACCTTCTCGATGTGCCGCTCGACCGCGTGAAGGTCGACGGCGATCTCGGCGTACCGTTCCGGTCGCTCGTGCAGGTCGGCCATGCGCTTCGGCAGCGCTGGCCGCACGCCTGTCGCGGACTCGACTGCGTCCGGGAACTTGGCGGGATCGGCGGTGGCCATCACGACGATCGGGCTCTCGATCGCGGCGCGGAATCGTCGCGCCGCGCCGAGCCCGACCGCCGTGTGCGGATCGATCAGCGTGTTCGAGTCGCGGTACACACCGGCCATGACGGCCAGGGTCTCCTCATCGTCGAGGCGGGTGCCGACCCAGTGCTCGTCGAGCCGGGAGAAACACGAAGGATCGAGCGCAGCCGCGCCGTTCGCCCGGAACGCAGTCAACAGCTCGGCCACGGCCGCCCCGTCGCGCTCGTAGATCTCGAACAGCAGCCGTTCGAGGTTGCTCGAGACCTGGATGTCCATCGACGGCGAGAGTGTCGGGTGCACGTCGGAGATCTCGAGGCAACCGGAGGAGAAGAAACGGGTGAGGATGTCGTTTCGATTGCTGGCGACGACGAATCGCTCGACGGGCAGGCCCATCCGGCGCGCGGCCTCGCCGGCGAAGACGTTGCCGAAGTTGCCGGTGGGGACAGCGTAGGAGAGCGGTCGGCCGAGCTTGGTGGCTCCCCACACGTAGTACACGATCTGGGCCATGACCCGCGCCCAGTTGATCGAGTTCACCGCCGAGAGTCTCATCCGCTTCCGGAACAACTCGTCGGCGAACATGGCCTTGACCAGGTCCTGGCAGTCGTCGAACGTGCCGTCGACCGCGACGTTGTGGACGTTCGACGCATCAACCGTGGTCATCTGGCGCCTCTGGACCTCCGAGACGCGCCCGGCGGGATGCAGGATGACGATGTCGATGGCTTCACGATCTCGGCAAGCCTCGATGGCCGCCGAGCCGGTGTCGCCCGATGTCGCGCCCACGATGGTGACCCGTTGTCCTCTGGCGCCGAGCTCGTGATCGAACAGCCGGCCGAGCAACTGCAACGCGATGTCCTTGAAGGCGAGGGTGGGGCCGTGGAACAGCTCGAGCATCCAGATGTCGTCGTCGACCTCGACCAGGGGAGCCACGTCGTCGACGTCGAAGGTCCCGTAAGCGGCGGAGACGATGGCCGCGAACGCCGGGCGCTCGATCGATCCCTCGACGAACGGCCACATCACGGCCTCGGCCAGCTCGGCGTAGCCGAGGCCGGCGTCGAACAGCGCCGGGTCGAGCGCGGGCCAGTGGTCCGGGAGGTAGAGACCGCCGTCGGCCGCGAGAGCGGTGAGCATGGCGTCGGCGAAACCGAGCTCGGGAGCCGACCCCCTCGTGGAGACGTATCGCAGCTCAGCCATCGCCGATCACCCGCAGGACACCGTTCACCGTTCCGACCGAGTCGAGGTCGCGAAGAGCGCGGAGGGTGGCCTGGACAGCCCGTTCACGAGCCGAGTGGGTGATGAAGATGATGCGGGCGTTGTCGTTGAGCCCGGATTGTTCCATCGACTGGATCGACACCCCGTGCTCGCCGAACACCCCCGCGACCTCGGCCAGGACACCCGGCCTGTCGACGACGTCGATGTTCAGGTAGAAGGCGGAGTCGAGCTCGTCGATCGACACGATGGTGGCTTCGGACAGCGAACCGATGGGCGCGTGAGTCCGCTGGCGCAGGTTCGAGGCGGCGTCGATGAGGTCGCCGAAGACCGCCGAGGCGGTCGGCGGGCCGCCTGCACCGCGGCCGTAGAGCATGAGATCGCCGACGGCGTCGCCCTCGATGAACACGGCGTTGAAACTGTCGCGCACCGACGCCAGCGGGTGGTCGACAGGGACGAGGGCAGGGTGCACGCGGACGGCGATGGAGGGCGTGGCCCCGGCGCCCGGGAGCCGCTCGATGATCGCGAGCAGCTTGATGACATAGCCCAGGCGGGTGGCGAACTCGATGTCGGTGGGCGTGATGCGGGAGATGCCCTCGTGGTAGACGTCGCCGGCGACGACATCGGCGCCGAAGGCAATCGTGGCGATGATCGCGGCCTTCGCACCGGCGTCGTACCCCTCGACATCGGCGGTGGGATCGCGTTCGGCGTACCCGAGGCTCTGGGCCTGCGCGAGTGCGTCACCGTATTCGGCCCCGGCCTCGGCCATCTGGCTGAGGATGTAGTTGGTCGTGCCGTTGACGATGCCCATCACACGACCGACCGGCTCGCCGACGAGCGACTCGCGCAGCGGACGCATCAACGGGATCCCGCCCGCGACGGCGGCCTCGAACAACAGGTCGACGCCGCTCGCGGCGGCCGCGGCGTAGAGCTCGGCGCCGTGGTTGGCCAGCAGTTCCTTGTTCGCCGTGACGACCGGTTTGCCTGCGGCAAGGGCCGCGAGAATCAGCTCGCGAGCCGGTTCGATGCCGCCGATGACCTCGACGATCACATCGATGTCGGGATCGTCGACGAGAGTCCTGGCGTCGGTGGTCACCACATCGGCGTCGAGCTCGACCGAGCGCTCCTTCGAGGCGCTCCGCACGGCAACCTTGACGATGTCGAGGTCGATGCCGGTGCGAGCGGCGACCGGCGCACGCTGCTGCCGGGCCAGGTCGATGAGCGCGCCGCCGACGTGCCCACAGCCGAGGAGGCCGACCCGAACGAGACGTTGATCCACCCGTTGCACCGTACTGGCTCACAGGTGCGCCCGAGACGGATTGCAGCCGGGCCGACGCACCGTCGACCGAGTGATTCTCTTGCGTATCAAGATATTTCATGTCATTTTGGAAATATTCGATACTTCCCGGCACTCGCCGGTGATCCCGATCGTGGAACGAGAGGAGCCGATGACCAGCAGCGACCTGTTTGCCGCGGCATCCGTCGCCGATGCGCGAGCCTTCGAACGCGACGACGTGGCCGACCTCCTCGAGCGACGGGCCCGGTCGCTCGACGGCCTGCTCGACCCGGCGCGGGCGCGACACGACGCGACCACATGGGATTCCGATGCGGCCCGGGCGAGCCGGATCGAACTGGCGTGGCTCGAGCCCGCCCTCGACGAGGCCCGAGACAGCATCGTCGCCCTCGCCACCGAGCTCCGCACACGCGCCGACATCCTCCGCGACGAGGCGGTCGAACTCCGCCGCCGGGGCCGGAACCTCGCCGTGGTCGAGGCGGCACAACGCCGTCTCGACGAGACGTCCGCCGGGCCGTCACCCGTGGCCGACCAGAGCCCACCGCCGGTCGACATCGACCAGTTCACGATCCTCTGACCCGGCCGGAGCCACCATGGACACCGTTCGCATGCATCTCGACGACAGCCGCTGGCTCGTCCACCACCTCCATGCCGCCGCCACTGCGGTCGAGGATCGGCGGCTGGCGGCGGCCCCGGCGCTCGCCGACGCCCACCGGCTTCTCGGCCGAGCCGACGACCACTTCGTCTCCGACCGCCTGGAGCGGATCGGACGAGCCCTCGTCCGGCTCGGCGACGACCTCGAGTGGCGGCGCGCCTACCTGGCCCACCAGTCCGGTCTGCCCCTGGCAACGGGACACGTCGTCGGCATGGTGCCGAATCGGCCGTTCGCCCAACGAGAGCAACCGACGCCGATGCTGATCGCCGCGATCGACTCGACCGACG
>JAOTZB010000353.1 GCA_029861625.1 Acidimicrobiia bacterium | reverse complement strand
CTGGCACCACGATGTCACCTGGCGGGAGGAGCCGTCGATGGGCGCCATCCTCCATGCCATCGAGGTCCCGCCGACCGGCGGCGACACGCTGTTCGCCGACATGTACGCGGCCTACGAGGGACTCGATCCCGAGCTCCGAGAGCGCATAGACACCATGACGGCAGTCCACGACTTCGTCAGGGCCTTCGGCCAGCAGGTCGACGCCGAGATGAAGGCCGAGATGCGCGAGAAGTACCCACAGGTCGAACACCCCGTCGTGCGCACGCACCCCGAGACCGGCCGCAAGCTCATCTACGTGAATCGTTTCTTCACCGACAACATCGTGGGACTCGATCCCGACGAGTCGACGGCGCTCATCGACCTGCTCGCGAGCCAGGCCGAGCTCGTCGAGTACCAGTGCCGGTTCCAGTGGACCCCCGACGCCGTGGCGTTCTGGGACAACCGGGCCGTGCAGCACTACGCGGCGAGCGACTACTGGCCCGATGTCCGCATCATGGAGCGGGCGTCGATCATCGGCGACCGGCCGGCCTGACCGACCCGGTGCGACACCGGCCCCGACGGCGATCGGTGGGCCGATTCAGGCGCGTGCCGTGAAGATCGTCTCGATGTCGGCCGGCTCGTTCTCGAAGGGCCCGTACTTCGGCTCGGCGGTTTGGCGATAGCGGGTCGTCGAGTGAACGGGGTCCTTGTCCCACTCGGGGACTACCTTGTCGCCGAAGAGCTCGACGCATTCGAGCGCCTCGTCTTGGTGCAGGTAGCCCGGGAGGCCGAAAACGAGCTGATCGACACCTGTGTCGGCATAGACCGAGAGCTGCTCGGCCACCTCGTCGGGCGTGCCGCAGAGCATGGCACCCATGTCGATGGCCATGTCGACCAGTTCGCGGGTGAGCCGATTCGGCGGCTCGGGCCAGGTGGGAGCGGTGGGCGGCTTCGGGAACGTGTCGTGGTAGAGGCAGACGAGCGAGAAGAGGTAGCCGCTGTCGAAGCGGGTGGCGACCTCGCGGGCGCGGTCGCCGTCTTCGAGGCAGACGACGGCATTGGTGATCATGACGTTGTCGTTCTTGAACTGGCCGACGGGATCGGTGCAGTTCGCAATGCCCTCCTTGTAGGCGTCGATCTGCGGCTTCATGTCGCCGATGGGCGAGAAGTTGAAGCCGAGCGCGCCGAGACCCATCCGGCCGGCCTTCTGATAGGTGCCGGGACTGCCGCATGCGACCCAGATCGGTGGGTGTCCGATGCCGTATGGCTTCGGGAGGATGTTGTGCGGGGTGTCGATCGAGAAGTGGTCGCCCTGGAACGTGTAGTCCTTGCGTTCGAACATCTTCGGGATCTCGTGGATGACTTCGTCCCACTCGGCCCTGGTGGTCGAGGTGTCGTCGATGTTGAAGCTGGCGACCTCGTGGCTGCCGGCACCGCGTCCGGTGCCGAACTCGAACCTGCCTTCGGAGAGGTGATCGAGCATGGCGACCCGCTCCGCGTTGCGCACGGGGTGGTTGGCCCGCGGGCTGAGGTTGAAGATGCCGGAGCCGAGGTGGACGCGCTCGGTCCTGGCCGCCAGGTGACCCAGGAAGACGTCGTTGGCGGAGATGTGGCTGTACTCGGGCAGGCCGTGGTGCTCTGTGGCCCAGATGTACTTCCAGTTGTGGCGGTCCGCGGTCTCGACGATCTCGATCTCGTTCACGAACGCCTGGTGTTCAGCCTCGGTCTCGTGGGCAGCAGGGCCGGGCACGTACCCCTGGACGAAGATTCCGAACTCCATGCGTGGCGACTCCCACTGTCAGCTGTCGACTCGAACAGTTTTCTAGAACGCGTTCTAGAAAACCTATCACACCGGATCCGGGTGCGAAAGACCATCCTCGACGGCCTCGACCAACGCCCGCTTGACGATCTTGCCCGCGGCATTCCGCGGCAGCGGCTCGGTGCCGATGGCCCAGAGCGACGGCACCTTGAATGCGGCGAGCGTCTCACCGACCCATGCCGACAAGGTCGCGGGAGCGAGCTCGATGCCGGGTCTCGTGACGACCACCGCCTTGACCTCCTGACCCAGCTCGGGATGATCGACACCCACCACCGCCGACTCCACCACGTCGGGATGGGCGTCGAGCCGGTACTCGATCTCGAACGGATGGACGTTCTCGGCGGAACGCACGATCATGTCACGGGCCCGACTGTTCAGGTGGAGCCAGCCGGCATCGAAGTGCCCGATGTCCCCCATGGCGAGCCAGCCGTCGACGTCGAGGACCTCGCTGGTCGCCTCCGGATCGTTCCAGTAGCCGAGCATCGTGTAGGCACTCCGAACGAAGACCTCCCCGTCGAGACCATCGGGCAGGACAACGCCGTCGGGGCCGCGCACCTCCACCTCGAATCCGACGTTGGCCGTGCCGCACGACGTGGGGCGCTCGATGAAGTCCTCGCCGCCGATCGATGTGGCCACCGCAACCGACTCGCTCGACCCGTACCCCATACCCATCGCCGAGGCGGCGTTCGCGAACGCGTCCCGAAGCCGATCCTGGAGCTCGGGCCCGACCGGCGCGCCCCCGAAGCCCAGGTTGGTGACGCTGCTCAGGTCCCGCGACGCAAGATCGGGGCAGTCGAGCACCTTCGGGCCCATGCCGCCGATGGCGGACCAGCTCGTGACCCGCTCCTGCTCGAGGAGCCGCAGCACGTCGGCCGGATCGAACCGCCCCTCACGGAACACGAGCTTGCCGCCGATCTCGACGGCCATGAGCGTGCTACCGAAGAGACCCGAGACGTGGAACAACGGTGATGTCGCCAGGGTGATGAGCTGTCCGGGCGGGACGCTGTCCTTGCCGAGGCGGGCCTGCACGAACACCCGCTCGGCGCCGTTGTAGATCATGCTCTGGACGAACCCGATCAGCCCGCGATGCGAGATCGTGGCTCCTTTCGGCCGTCCGGTCGTCCCGCTGGTGAACAGGATGAGCGCGGCGTCGTCCTCGGAGATCGGTACGTCGGGGAGCGGCCCCGGCTTCGCGATGAGGTCGCCGAAGCTCGACTCGATCTCGACCAGGGTCGCCGGCCGATGGTCGACCGGCACCCGAGCCATGAGCCTCCGATCACCGATCAGCACCCTCGGCGTCGTCAGATCGAGCGCAGCCGCGAGCTCGTGGGCCGTCCACCAGCCGTTGAGCGCCGTCACGATGGCACCCATGCTCGCCGCGCCGAAGAACGTCACGATCCACTCGGGCCGGTTCGCAGCCAGGATGGCCACCCGGTCGCCGGCGCCGACCCCCCGGTCGGACAGCCACGCCGCCACCGCTCCGACCTGCCCCACGAACTCGTCATAGGTCACCCGCTGGTCGCCGAGCACGAGGAACTCGGTCTCGCCCCGCTCGGCGGCGGCTTCGACCATCTCCCGCAACGAGCGCTTGCGGTTCACGAACACGAGGTGGTCGCGGCCCCGGACGCTCTCCTCGGCAACCTCGAAGAGACCGCCGGGCCCGAGCAGCTCGGCCCTGACAGTGTCCCTGATGTCGATCTCCTCGGCGCTCGTCACCTCGACTCCCCCGTTGCCAGGTCGGCCAAGCTATCGGACCACTCCAGCCGACGTGCAGTCGGTCGGCCCACCTCCTCGGCTGACGCTCCGGGCCGCAGCGACTGGGCCGGCCGGACCAATGCCAACCACTCCGCGCGCCCGTGCGCGAGACTGGTTTGGTGTCTGTGCCCGCACCGAGCACGTCCACGGTCGCCACCGCCGTGCCCCTACGACCACGCCGCGCGTTCGCGATCGTTGCCGTGGCAGCCGCGCTCTGCGCAGCTGCCCTGGTCCCCGCATCGTCATCGGCCGCGGGCGATCCGACCGGCGATCGCCCCGATGCCCCCGATGATCGCGTCGCCACCGCCCACACCACCGGCCC
>JAOTZB010000352.1 GCA_029861625.1 Acidimicrobiia bacterium | reverse complement strand
ACGGCGTCGATCTCCAGCTTCCCGCTCCGCCATTCGGCGAACTGGTGGAATCACGGATTCGTCGAGGCCATGAACGTGATGCGAGGTGCCGGTGGCGAACGAGCCGACGAGGTCGAACCCCACGCGTTGGACTGGCTCGACCGAAACGGCCGCGACGACGACTGGTTCCTCCATGTGCACCTGTGGGATCCGCACCTGCCCTACAACACACCAGAGGAGTACGGGAACCCATTCGAGTCGGACCGGATCCCCGCATGGCACACCGAGGAGGTGCGTGCCCGCCTCTGGGACATGCCAGGCCCGCACTCGCCGCAGGAACCGTGGGGGTTCTGGCTCGACGAATGGGGTGAGCCCCCACCCCGTCAGCCGTGGCAGCTGGCGTCGATGGACGACGTCAAACGCTGCTTCGACGGTTACGACGTCGGGGTCCGCTACGCCGACGACACGGTTGGGCGACTACTCGACAAGCTCGACTCCCTGGGAGTGCTCGACGACACAGCGGTCCTGGTCAGTTCTGACCACGGCGAAGCCTTCGGGGAGCTGGGCGTGTACGCCGACCATCAGGCCGCGGACGAATCAACCTGTCACATCCCTGGGATTCTGCGCTGGCCCGACCTCGAAGCTCGCAGCTACAGCGGCTTGCACTATCACCTCGACATCGCCGCGACCGTTGTCGACCTGGCCGGGCTCGAAACACCCGAAGACTGGTGGGACGGTGTGTCGGTCGCGCCGGAGCTGCGGCGTGGTGAGGAAGCAGGTCGTGACCACCTCGTGGTGTCCCAGGGTGCCTGGTCGTGCCAGCGCGGTGTCCGCTGGGACGACTTCTTGTATCTGCGGACATGGCACGACGGCTACCACTGCTGGCCCGAAGAGATGCTGTTCGACATCGCCGGCGACGTTCACCAGGAGCACAACCTGGCCCCTGCCCGGGAAGATGTCGTTGCCGAAGGTGCCGCGAGGCTCGAGGAGTGGACCGGTGCCCAGCTCGAGCGGTCGTTCAGCCCGGTTGATCCCATGCAGATCGTCATCGACGAGGGCGGACCGTTCCATACGCGGGGCCACCTGCCCCGCTACCTCGACCGCCTCCGTGACACCGGGCGAGCTCGCTGGGCCGACGATCTCGCCGATCGCCATCCCGACGAGGCCTCCACCGATGTCGCACCATCGATGGTGCGCCAACGGGCGTCCGAGTAGACGGGGCCTCGGCGACGACGGTCAGCCTGCGGGCGCGAACTCGAGGAGCTGTTGGTAGGTGGGCCGGTTCGTGGAACGGAAATCGTTCGGGATCAGCCCGGGGATGAATGTCGTGCGCTGACCTTCTTGCAGCCACGTGGTGGGGTCGTCTCCGAGCTCGGTGGCCAGCTCGGCGGTGACCTCGTCGACCACGGCCCAGAGCGACGCTCGGCAGTCGTCGAGATCTCCGGCGCCGCAGTAGGACAGGTTGAACTCGCCTTCCACGGGCCGGCCGAGCAGGGTCCGCAGGTCCTTGTCCACGAGACTCGGCGAGCCGATTCCACGAATCGGGACGCCGTCATCGATCACGGAGCCCAGCACCGGCTCGGACACGGCGCCGGCAAGTGGCCCGAACAGCTCGTCGAAGATCAGCGCGCCCGCCCGGTCGTAGTCGCCGTCGTCGTCGGCATCGAGCAGCGGCGCATCGTCGGCCACCCATTGGTCGAGGATGGCAACGACAGCGCCGGCCAGCTCCGACGGCGGCTCGCCCCCGGCGAGCACCTCGCTGATGACCGGCCACAGCGTCGAGAGGGTGTCTTCGGTTGCAGCCCGGTTCATCACGCCGACCACGCCGGCGAGATCCACCTCGTCGGGCCACTGATCGAAGTTCTCGACCCGATGCACCGACCCGTAGAGATTGTTGTCGCCGTGCATGAACCCGGGCGCCGACTGGTTGTTCCAGTTGAGCAGGCGACCCGACGGATGCCCGTCGGCGTGCGGGTGCTCGTCCTGTTCGAGGAAACCCTGCCACTCGTAGTCGCCTGTGCCGAGCGTGGGCAGCCGTCGATCCAGGCCTGGAGCGCGTACCGGCAACCGGCCCGAGGCGAAGTAGGCGACGCCGTCGCGGTTGGCGTAGCCCCAGTTGAACGTGAAGCCGAAGTTGTTGGCCGCCTCGAAGAACGCCTCCGGCGTGTCGGCATCGCCCTCGGTCATGTCCTTCAACGCGCCCAGGTTCAGCCCGTCGAGACCGAACGTCGACCGCTTGGTCGTGAGGGCGATCGGCGTGCCCTCGGACGTGGCAGTGCCGATCACCGGACCGTGGACCGACACCGGGTAACGAATCGGCATGTCGCCCAAGGTGCCCGCGTCGAACTCCTCGAACGGGATGCACTCCCCTTCGAACTCGTAGTAGCCGGCGGTGCGCGTCGGGGTCGAACCGTCGGGTTCGCACAGAACCTCGGCGAACACGTCGCGCACGTCTTGATTGGCCGATGTCAGACTCCATGCGTAGTCCTCGGTGCGGCCGACCAGCAGGTACATGGAGAGCCCCGGTACCGCGGCGCCCTGAGCTTCGATGCCCGGTCCGCTCAGGTGGATCTGCTGCACGATCTCGGGGTAGAAGTAGCCGAGCTGGGGACCCATCACCGCGAGCGTGGTGCCGTTGACCGACGCCTCGGGCTCCACCGTCAGCCAGTTCGAGGCGGTCAGTATCGGCGGTCCGTCACCCGCGTCGTACACGAAGCTCGCGTTCATCACCTGCGGAGCGGACCCCTCAGCCGGTTCCCGCGGGTCGAGCGAGATGATCGATCCCTCGTCGATCACGACAGAACCCGTCACCTCCCCGCCGGTGAAGGTGCCGTACTCGAAACGCTCCTCGATCGTGGTCGGTGCCTCGGGATCGTCGTACTGCATCAGGTCGTCCCATATGAGACGCCCCTGCTCCTCGCCGAGCCGGTTCTGCAGTGCCGCCAGGAACTCGGCGTTGCCGGCCTCGCCGCCACCGCCCGCACCGAAGATCGAGCCGATGAACGCGGTGACCGCGATCACGTCGTTGACCGTCGCCGGCGTACTGTCGAGGCCGTTCGCCTCCCAGAACGCGGTGAGCCCGTCGGCGTAGGCCTGCAAGTCGGCGATGATCTCCTCGCCCTCGGCACCGTAGGTGTCGAGGATCAGCTGGACCTGGTCGCTCACCAACTGCTCGGTCGCCTCGCTGGGGGTGAACGACTGCGCGCTGGTGACGAGTGAGAACGCGTCGATGCCCGGAATGTCGGCGAGTGCGGCGCGGGCCGGGCCGCGGCCGAGGTCGACGAGCAGGCCACGATCCCGGGCCGTGACCCAGCCGGCACCGAACGCGAGGTCTTCCCTGGTCTCGCCGGTGACGTGCGCGACTCCGAACTCGTCGTACAGGATCGTGGTACCGGGCCGACCGGTCGGCTCCTCGACCGTCGTCCCGACCGGTTCGAAATTCGCGGCGAGGAAGAGCTCATCGAGATCGGCATCGGTCACGTCGCCCCGCAGGGGCGTGAGGCCGTCATAGAGCGGCAGCTGATCGAGCGACTCGTCGGTGGTCGGCAGGCCGCCGTAGTTGCCGGGCGGCAGGATGTAGAAAGCGCGGTCCGCAGCGGATGTCGGCGCCGGCGTGGAGGTCGCGGCTTCGTCGGTGTCCTCAGCCTGATCGTCGGTTTCGGCCGCGGTGTCGGTGGGATCGTCGGCTGGCTCGGTCGTGGCATCGTCCGGCGCCGCGGTCTCGGCGCCGTCCGTCGAAGCAGGTGCGTCGTCGCCGGTACACGCTGCCGCGATGAGGGCGAGGACCAAGCCCAGCGCCAACACCGTCCGACTCGCGTACGAATGGATCGAGTACGACGTCATCGTTTGCTCCTCCGAGGTGGTCGCGCCGCGGTGTGTGGTGCGACGGGGTATCAGGC
>JAOTZB010000058.1 GCA_029861625.1 Acidimicrobiia bacterium | reverse complement strand
GAGGGCCGGGAGCGTCATGGGACGCACCATTGCAGCTGTCCGCCACGTGGATCGAGCCAGTAGCCTGCACCGTCGATCTCGGCGAACTCGATGGTGAACTGCCCTTCGACATCGAACGTCAGATCCACCGATCCGGGGCCACCCTCGAGCTCGGTCCAGCCGATCTCGATCACGCGACCGGGCGCGCCCGCGACCACGAACTGATCCTGGGTGATCGCGGTGCGTTCGGTGATGACCGTGCAGACCGCATCGGCGCTGGGCGTGACGGTGGTCGTCGACTTCATGGTCATCAACGCCTGTATCTCGGCAATGTCACTCGTATTCGGTTCAACGCTCAGGCCGTCGTCGACGAGGATGTCGAGCTGGCGCAATCGCAGCGTTCCACCGCCCTGCCCTGTCGGCCGGATGTGGTAGTCCGGGAAGAACGGGATCCCTTCCTCGAGCAGATACGCCGCGGTCGTGACGATCTCCTCGGTTGCCTCGGCTCGACGGGTCTCGAACTCGAACTCGCCGGTTCGAATGTCGCTCTGCGTCGACAGGATCCACAGCAGCGGCACGATGAATGCCGCCACGACGGTGAGCGTTCGAACGGGGTCGACTCTCGCCAATCCCACCGAGATCGACGGGAAATACCCGAGCACGATGAAGAGCACGACCGGGAGCGTGTATCGAGGAGCACTTGCCGGCGAGATGTCGGTGAGGACTCGGCTGTACACGATCGTTGCGCTGAAGACGACCAGGAGCAGCGAGGAGAGGATCTCGTGATGGGAGGCTTTGCCGGCGAACACGCGGTAGAGCAAGAACCCCGCAATCACCACGGTGAGAACCGCGGCCATCGGGAACGATATGTCGAGATACCGGGCCACGGCGCTGTTCACGACATCGAACATGAGATAGGGGATGGAGGCAATCGTCTCGAGATTCAAGTCGGCCGCGCCGGTTCGGGGCGTTGTGACGAACGCTTGTCGCCAGACGATGTAGACGGCCCCCGCACCCAGGCACGCAGGCAGCCAATACCTCACGCCTCGCCGGACCAGGCAGTAGCCCGTCGCCGCGATGAGGAAACACACCGTCTGGAATCCGGCCGCGACGCCGGCGGTCAGGGCCACGAAGAGCCACCGACGCCGGGCCCGAGTCTGTGGACCGGAGATCAGGATCGATGCGCTGACCCACGAGACGTGACCGACGATCTTGCCGACCAACCACGGTTTGAACGCGACGCCGATCCCCATGCCGACGAGAACGCCGGCGGAGATCGATGCGAGCCGCGAGCCGCCGAGACGGTTCACCGCCCAAGCGGACCACAGCGCGAAGCCACCCCACGAGAGCGCAGCGAACAGACCCCATCCCGGCCAGTACGACAGGCCGAACAGGTCGTAGAAGAGATTCGCCGCCAACCGGTGGTACGCCGTCCAGTGTCCGCCGTGGTCCTCGACGAGATCCCGCCACGTGAGATCACCATCACCGAGCATCGCCCAGAAGTCGTCGACCAAGAAGTAGTCGCGGGTCAGCCGACCGACCCAGATCGCCTGGATCGTGATCACCGACACCAGGACGACCCAGTCGATGACCTGCAGCCGTTCACGCTCGGTCTGCTCGCGCCCGCGTGGAGGCTCGGCTTCGTCCTGTCGGTCGCCACCGGCGACCCGCGCATCCTCGGTCTCTCGGTGATCGATGGGCGCTGAGTCAGATCTGTAGGTGACTTCAGACATCGTCAGTCCCCATCGACAGGAGCTGCGGCGGGCGCCACCGAGCCGGACGGCGCCTGTCCTGCGATTTGGATCAGCTGAAGGACTGTCCGCACCCGCAGGTGCGCTGCGCGTTGGGATTGTCGATCGCGAACCCCGAGTCGGCGAGCCCATCCTTGAAGTCGAGGGTGGCGCCGTCGAGCAACATGGCACTTGCCGGGTCGACCACGATGTTCACGTCGCCGTAGGCGGCACGCACGTCGTCGTCGGCGACATCGCTGTCGAAGTACATCTCGTAGCTGAATCCGCTGCACCCGCCGGGGCGCACGGCCACGCGGAGAGCCAGTTCATCGTCGCCAGGTTCGGCACTGATGAGGTCGCCGACCTTCGAGGCTGCGGCATCGGTGAGTGCGATCACGCTCACGACTCCTTCGTGTGGCTTCGGTCGGGCAACGAGCCCGGCGCGGTGGAACGGTGAACCGCCGGCTGGTTCCGGCTGTTCCCACTCTACTGCGCGGACGGCGCCGTCGGGCCAGCTCGACGAGGAACCCGGTCGCTAGGATCATGGCGATGGATCCCGCCGTACTTCCCACACCCGACGATGTGATGGGACTTCTGCGCGGCGTGATCGACCCCGAGCTGGGCAGCAACATCGTCGAGCTCGGCATGGCCAAGGGTGCAACGGTCGGCGTCGACGGCGTCGTGGTCGTCACCATCGCCCTCACCACCGCGGGATGCCCGCTGCGGGCCCAGATCCAGAAGGACATCCGGGCCCGGCTCGAGAGCCTCCCCGGTGTCACCGCGGTTCGAATCGAGTGGACCGAGCTGACGCAGGACGAAAAGGCCGCCGCCATGGCCAAGGCCCGCTTCAATGTCGCTCAGGACGCTCCCGACACCGAAGTGCCGCCGACGACCAAGGTCATCATGGTCGCCTCGGGCAAGGGCGGCGTCGGCAAGTCATCGGTCACGGTGAACCTGGCCGCGGGGCTCGCCTCGCGTGGCTTCACCGTCGGAGTGCTCGACGCCGACATCTGGGGCTACTCGGTGCCGCGGATGCTGGGTGTCGAGGGTCGACTCGAGGGTTCACCCGGCGAGAAGAAGATCCTCCCGAACGAGGTCGAGATCGGCGACGGGCGACTGAAGGTCGTGTCGATGGGATTCCTCGTCGATCACGAGGAGAGCGCCCTCATGTGGCGGGGCCTGATGTTGAACCGGGCGGTGCAGCACTTCCTCGAGGACGTGCGGTGGGGCGACATGGACTACCTGCTGATCGACATGCCACCAGGCACCGGCGACGTGCAGATGGGCCTCGCCAAGCTCTTGCCACGCGCCGAGATGATCATCATCACGACACCGTCGAGGAGCGCCCAGAAGGTTGCCGTGCGGGCCGCGAACATGGGGCGGAAGAACTATCTCCGCATCGTCGGGGTCATCGAGAACATGAGCTCGTTCGTCGCTCCCGACGGCAGCGAGCACGCCATATTCGGCACTGGCGGCGGCGACGAGCTGGCGGCCGAGGTCGGTGTCCCGCTGCTCGGCCGAGTGCCGATCGATGCCAGCGTCGCCGACGGCGGCGACAACGGTCGCCCGGTCGCGCTCGGTGAGGGGCCGGCAGCCGAGGCCTTCGCACGCATCATCGACACCATCGTCGACGAAGCCGTGCCTCCGGTCGAGATGGCCGGATGCAGTGCCCGCATGCTCGACGCCGCTATGGCCGCCCTCGACGCCCTCGATGCCGCCGACAGCGGCGTCGGCTCGGGTGAAGGTGCCGCCTGAGGGCACTCGCGCCTCGCCGTCCCGGCGTCAGGTGGGCAGCCAGGCGCCGCCGCGCGCCTTCACCGTTCCGTCGGCGAGCAGCTTCTGGAGATGGGCGACGACGGTCGCGGCGGCGAGCTCGTGGCGTTCCTCGTCGAGGGAGCCGTAGACCTCAGCGGTGATGGCATCGACGCCGGCCGGGTCGAGCGAACCGACGGCGGCCGCGATCTGTGCTTCGCGCTCGAGCCGGTGATCGATGACCGCCTGCAGCTCGTCCTTGGCGCCCTCGAGGACGTACCCGTGCGCCGGCGCCAGGCGTTGCAGGCGCAGGCCCTTCATCGTGGCCAGGGACTCGAGGTACGCCGTCATGTCGCCGTGGGGTGGCACGATCGCCATCGACGATCCCTCCATGACGAGATCACCCGTGAACAGCAGCTTCTCCTCGGGCAGCTCGAGCGAGATGGCCTCTGGGGTCGTGCCCGGGGTGTAGTGCACCTTCAGTCGGAACTCGGTGCCGACGAGGGTCCAGGCATCGTCGAGCGTGTCGTCGACGGCGATGCCCTCGAGCTTGGGCGAGGCGAGGATCTCGGCGCCGGTCTCGGCCTTGAGCGCCTCGGCGCCCGCAGCATGCTCGGGGTCGCCGCACGTGAGCATGATCCAGCGAATTCGGTCCCCCCCACATCCGGTGATCGAGCGGCGGTGTTCGGCGTCGTCGGGGCCGGGGTCGATCACCACGATCTCGTCGATGCCGACGAGGTAGGTATTGGTTCCGAATCCGGTGCGGACCGAAGGGTTCGACGCGAGGATCCGGCGCACCAGCGGGCTCAACGCCCTGGCAACGCCGGGGATGATCTCCTCGGGTACTTCTTCTTCGAGCTCTTCGGTCATGAGTTCCATTCTCCGGCGGGGACAGCGGTTGGTGTGTTGATCTCGTCGTGGGGCAGAACGACCCGACGGCCGTGGCGGTCGTCGACGGTTCGGATGGGGTGTCGGTCGTTGGCCGCGTCGAGCGCGGCGAGCACCGACCCGACCGTGTCGAAGCGAGCGAGGGCGGAGAGGCTGCCGACAGTGGGTTCGATGAGGTCGATGTCTCCCGACTCGAACGAGGCCAGGGCGTCGTGCGGCCTGACCCAGTCGGTCGTCAGCGCTTCCCGGTCGTCGTGGGACGGCTCCTGGCCCACCGGTGCCGCAACGCAGAAGAAGCGGGTGCTGAAGCGGCGAGGTGGCCCGGGCGGCGTGATCCAGTGACCGAAATACCGAACGTCGGCGGCCGCGAGCATGAGGTCGTGTGCCTCGAGCAGCGCCGCGAAGTCGACCCGACCGTCGGCGACGCGAAGGCGTTCATGACCGAGGTCGGCCGGGACGGGGTGATCACCCTCGCGCCTGCACGCGACGAGCACGCCTGCCTCTTCGAAACATTCGCGCAGCGCGGCGATCCAGTAGGCGAGCCCGCCGGCTTCGAGTCCGAGCATCGCCGACGCGGTCCTGTCGTCGAGACCGTGACAGCGGGCCGCCACGGCGGGCGAGGCGTCGGCTGGATCGACGGCGCCGCCGGGGAACACCGAGGCACCAGGCGCGAACACCATGTCGGGATTCCGGCGCTGGAGGACCACCTCGACTCCGCGAGCGCCGTCGCGCAGCACCATGACCGTGGCCGCGGCGCGGGGCGTGATGTTCACGTCGGGCCACCCTCGGTCGGATCGACCTCGTCGACATCGACGACCCGACCTCGGGAGCGTCCGGGTTGCCCGGGGCCCGGCCCACTGAAGCCGAAGGTCTGCACCCGACCCCGGAACCGGCGCACGAGCATCAACCTGATCGGGAGGCGCGTCGGCGGCAACAACAAGAGGAGGCCGACGGCGTCGGTGACGAAACCCGGTGTGAGCATGAGGGCACCGGCGAACAGGATGAGGCCGCCGTCGACCAGCTCGTTGTTCGGCATCGCCCCCGATGCCAGCTGGAGCTGGACGCGCCGAATGACACCGATGCCCTCACGCCGGACCAGCCATGCGCCCACGACGCTGACGAGAATGAGGAGACCGATGGTTTCGAGCGTGCCCACGGAACCGGCGACCTGCACGATGACGTACAGCTCGACGATGGGCACGACGAGAAAGGCCAGGAGAACGAGCCCGAACATCGAATAGCAGTCTACGAGCGGCCAGGCCCCGCCCCACGAGGGCACCGACTCGTCGAGGCAACGACCGGCCGCGGTACACGGCTTCCGAGGCAGCCTGGCCCGAGCTGCCGCCGTAGTCTGGCGGCGTGCGCCCACCATCCGTCGACGCCCTGGCCCGATCGCTGGCCGACACCGGATTGCCCCATCCCCTGCTCGTCGACGTCGCCCGTGAGGCGATTGCCGCCGGCGATCACGATTCGGCGCGCGAGCGGGCCGACGCCCTTCGCCGGCGTCTCCTCCAGCCGGTCGTCAACGCGACCGGTGTCTTGTTGCACACCAATCTCGGTCGGGCACCGTTCGCGATCTCGAACGACGCGACGTACGCCAACCTCGAGTTCGATCTCGAGACCGGCCGGCGAGGTTCGCGTCAGGCCCACGCCGGGCGGCTGCTGGCCCGACTCTGCGGGGCCGAGAAAGCCATCGTGGTGAACAACTGTGCGGCTGCCGTGCTGCTCGTCCTGGCTGCGCTGGCCGATCGTCGCGGCGTGGCGGTGTCGCGGAGCGAGCTCGTCGAGATCGGCGGCGGCTTCCGCGTCCCCGAGGTCATGGAACGGTCCGGCGCCCGGCTGATCGAGGTCGGCACGACGAACCGGACGAGGCGGAGCGACTTCGAGCAAGCGGTCGACCGGCACGAGGATCTCGCGCTCGTCATGAAGATCCACCAGTCGAACTACAAGATCGTCGGCTTCACCGAGGCGGTGGGCGTCGATGGCCTGGTCGGCCTCGGGGTCCCCGTCGTCGCCGACATCGGAAGCGGGCTCCTCGATGTCGCCTGTCCATGGCTGCCCGACGGGCCGCCGGCGTGGCTCGTCGACGAGCCGGCCGCGAAGCAGACTCTCGAGTCCGGTGCCGACCTGGTCACGTTCTCGGGCGACAAACTGCTCGGCGGTCCGCAGGCGGGTGTCATCGCCGGCCGCGCCGACCTGGTCGACGCGTGTGCGGGTCATCCGCTGGCCCGAGCGCTCCGGCCGGGCGGGATGATCCTCCGAGCGATGCAGGAGCTCGCGCTGCACTACATGCGCCGTGATCACACGGCGATCCCGTTCTGGGCCATGGCGGCCCGCACGACCACCGAGCTTCGTGCCCGGGCCGAAGCGCTCGGGGTCGGCCGGGTCGTCGATCTGGCGGCGGTTCCCGGTGGCGGAACGATGCCGACAGTCGAGATCCCGTCGGCGGGTGTCGCCGTCGACGGCGACCATGTGGCCGCGTTGCGCGCCGGGAACGCCGACCGGCCTCCCATCATCGCCCGGGTACGCGAAGGAGTCACCGAGCTCGACCTCCGAACCGTCGATCCCGCCGACGACCCAAGTGTCGCCGCCGCAGTGCGCGCCCTCGGCTGATGCACGTCGTCGCGACGGCCGGCCATGTCGACCACGGGAAGTCGACGCTGGTTCGCGCACTCACGGGCACCGACCCCGATCGTCTCGCCGAGGAGAAGGCGCGAGGACTGACCATCGACCTCGGCTTCGCCGGCGCGGACCTGCCGTCGGGACGCCGGTTCGCATTCATCGACGTGCCCGGCCACGTGCGCTTCCTCAAGAACATGCTCGCCGGGGTCGGGGCCATCGATGCATGCGTCTTCGTCGTGGCGGCGACCGAGGGCTGGAAACCGCAGTCCGAAGAACACCTCCGCATCCTCGACCTCCTCGGTGTCGAGCACGGCCTCGTCGCGCTGACGAAGGTCGGCTCGGTCGACGACGAGCTGCAGGAGCTGGCCATCCTCGATGTCGAGGAGCACGTCGCGGGCTCGTTCCTCGAGGGTGCACCGATCGTGGCCGTCGACGCGATCGACGACATCGGCCTCGGCGAGCTTCGACATGCACTCGACGACCTGCTCCAGGCCACCCCGACCGCCGCCGACATCGGACGACCGCGGCTCTGGATCGACCGGGTATTCGCGGCCAAGGGCGCGGGCACGGTCGTCACGGGGACGCTCGCCGGCGGATCCATCGCGACCGACGACGAACTGGTCGCGCTCCCCCATGACACTGCTGTCCGTGTCCGTGGCATCCAGACTCTCTACGAAGCCCGCGACTCGATCGGGCCGGGGCATCGCGTCGCGCTCAACCTGTCGGGAGTCAGCCACGATCAGCTCTCGCGTGGCGACGTGATCGTGCGAGACGGGCAGTGGCACCGCACCCGCCGCGTCGACGCGTCGCTCAACGTGCTCGACTCGGTCGACCACGAGGTGTCGCGTCGGGGCGCGCACGTCATGTACGTGGGATCCGGCGAACATCCCGTGAGGCTCCGGGTCCTCGGCGCCGAGAAGCTCCGCGGCGGGGATTCCGGACTGGTTCGACTCCACCTCGATGTCGAGCTGCCGCTCCTGCCCGGCGATCGATACGTGCTCCGCGAGAGCGGTCGCATCGAGACGATCGGCGGCGGCGAGATCCTCGACGTCGACCCTCGGCTCACCGCGTCGAAGGCCGCGCCGGATCGGTCGGTCGACCGCGTCATCGCCGAGCGGGGTTGGCTCGATGTCGATCAGCTCCGTCTGCTCACCGGCGAGAGTCGCGAGCCCGACGTGGGCCGGTGGATCGTGGCGCCCGATCAGCTCGACGCGGCGCGCGCACGGGTACGCGCCGCCGTTGCGGCTGCCGGCGCGCTCGGGCTCGATCCGGCGACACTCGACGACCATGAACGCGCCGTCCTCCAGGATCTCGACGGAATCGAGCTGGTCGACGGCCGAGCCCTGCCCGCTGATGCGGTCGACGTGTTGGCCGACCATCGGTTCGTGGCCCTCCTCGACGCGGAACCGTTCACGCCTCCGCCACCCGAGGGGATCGATCGCGGTGAGCTTCGTCAGCTCGTGCGGCGTGGCGACGTGGTGGAGCAGGACGGCGTGTTCTTCTCGGCCGGTGCGATCGAACGGGCGGCTCGGATCGTCGCCGAGTTGCTCGCGTCGTCGCCGCAGGGCGTCTCGGTGGCCGAGGTACGCGACGCGCTCGGAACGACGAGGAAGTACGTTCTGCCGATCCTGGCCCGGCTCGACGGAACGGGCGTCACGCGACGACGCGACGACCTCCGAATCGGTGGCCCGCGCCTGCCGCCCGTCAGTTGAGGTTTGTCAGCAGGTCCTTGCGTTCGGCCTCGTTCCGCCCGCCCCAGATCCCGTGCTGTTCACGAATGCGCAGGGCGTAGTCGAGGCACTCGTCACGAACACTGCACTGATTGCAGATCGCCTTGGCCCGCTGCTCGCGCTCGAGCTTCTCGTCCTTGCGTTCGAACTGCGGCGGAGGAAAGAACACGATTGCCTGCGGCCCGCGACATGCTGCCTTCAACTGCCATGTCTCGTCGGTTGTCAGCGCACTCACGCTGCCCCCCTCGTCGTCGTCCCCGTCGTGTTCTGAAACGTTACAGAATGCAACCTGTCCGACACAAGAGCGGGAATGATAACGGGTGCGGCGACCTCGTGCTGGGATGTGCCGATGTGAGTGCCATCGACGACGCCGCGAGCGTCAGGATGCGTCGACGGGCTCCACGTCGAAGATCAGATCGGTGATGCCGGTGACCCGGATCCGGTCGCCCGCAGCAAGGTCGCTGCCGGCTCGGGCCCGCCATGGCGCGTCGCGAACCTGCACGACGAGACCGTCGGCGTCGGACTCGACCACCTGACCCGACTCGCCCACCAAAGCCTCGCGGTCGATGCGAGGCGTGCCGAAGCGACCGCGCACCGTCAGCGGCATGCCGAACCACATCATGACGAAGGTCCCTACGATGCCGATGAGGATGGGAATCCACGACATGGAGACGCCGTCGAAGAGGCCGATCGTGCCCACGGCGAGAACCACCGTGCCGAGGATGGTGAGCGGCCCTGGCACTCCTGTCTGGATGTCGGCGGCATAGATCACGAACGCGGCCAGGACGACGACCAGAGCCCACCAGTTGAAGGGCAACACGCCGAGGCCGTAACCGGACAACGCCACCGACACGGCACCTAGGACGCCCGCGATGCCGACGCCGACGCTGTACAGCTCGAACAGCAACAGCGATATCCCGATGACCAACAACAGGTAGGTCACGGCCGGGCTCGCAACGGAGTGAAGGAGCTGCGTCAGCAGGTCGGGGCCCTGGAACCGCACGGCAGTCAACGGCTCGAGGCGAATCTCCTCCGCTTCGGTCACCTGCCTGGTCTGGAATCCGAACTCGTCGAGATCGACGACGTAGTCCCCGATGGTCGGTGACGCGCAACGAAGCTGCTGGTCCTCGGCGGTGAGGGTGCGCCCGAGCTCGTCGACGTCGATCAGCTCGCACCCGACGACACCGAACTCGATCACCTGTTCCCAGTTCAGGGTCTGGTCGGCCATACGGGCCGCGTTCTCGTCGCTCCAGAGGGTGGGTTCGATGATGAGGTCGCCGGAGTCTCCGAGACGGGAGCCGGGGGACACGGCGATGTCGGCGGCGACGCTCACGAGCTGCGCGACCTTGCCCGTGGCGCGTGACCCGCTCGGACCGACCCACACGCCGACGGGGACGGGCGATGCCGCGATGCGCTCGGCGAGCTCGGCGAGCCGATCGTCGTCGATGACCGCGTCGCTGCTGTTCACCTGGAGCACCAACACGAGGTCGCCGTTGCGAGCCGACGCCGCGAGGCTGTCGTCGATGAAGTCGGCGATGAGATCGTCCAGGAGGCCACTGACCTCGATGACGGTGATCTGTCCGGCGTCGTCGGCGCCGCTGTCCTGCGCCATTCCCGCAGTCGGGACGACGACGGCCAGACCCACGGCGACCAGCACGGTGATGAGTAGTCTTCGCACGACGCTCCAGACGGGGAAGGACTCGAGGCTCGATTTCTGGCGATGGATCCGATGCGGTTCTTCACGACAGCTCGTGTGCTCATCGTCGCCGGCAAGGGCGGCGTGGGCAAAACCACGGTGGCCGCTGCACTCGCCACTGCGGCGGCACGAAACGGCGCGACAACCCTACTGGTCGAGATCGACGGAAAGACCCAGCTGAGCGACCTGTTCGGGGGCGACGAGCTGACGTACGACGACCTCGCGATCGAGCTGCCGGACACTCCCAGCGGCCGGCTGACGGCCAAGCGGATCACGCCCGACAAGGCTCTCGGCGACTACCTCGAGGGACGTGGCCTCTACCGGGCGCTTCGCCGTCTGCACGGCGACAAGGTGCTCGACACGTTGGCCTCGGCCACCCCCGGGGTGAAGGACCTGCTGGTCCTCGGCAAGATCAAGCAGCTCGAGCGGGCCGGCCGGTACGACCTGATCGTCGTCGATGCACCGGCGTCGGGACACGCGATCACGTTTCTCCGCGCGGCCGAGGGTGTGCTCGACTCGGTCGAGGCCGGACCCATCCGGGAGCAGGCCATCGAGGTCGGCCAGATGCTCGATGATCCCGAGCGCTGCCAGGTCCTCCTGGTGACGCTGGCCGAGGAGACGCCCGTCACCGAGCTGATCGACACCGCCTATCGCGTCGAGGACGAGGTCGGCGTGAAGCTCGGTCCACTCGTGGTGAACGCGCTCCCGGCTCGACCGCCCGAGGTGCCGACCGCCGACGAGCTCGGTGGCGTCGACAGCGATCTCGGCGACGCGCTCCGCGGGGCCGTCACGTTCCGCCGAGCGCGAGCTGCGCTGCAGGCCGAGCAGCTCGAGCGCCTCGATATCGAGCTTCCGCTTCCCCGCCTGCACCTCCCCGCCATCGAAACCACACCGTTCGGCCCCGCCGAGCTCGACCAGTTGACCGACGAGATGATGATCGCCATCGAGGCAATGCCGAGCGCCGACGCGTGACGAACGGCGCCGGTCTCTCGGCCCGACTGGCCGATGCGTCCGTGGTCCTGTGTGCCGGGACCGGTGGGGTCGGCAAGACGACCGTCGCGGCGGCGATCGGAGTCCACGCGGCGATGGCCGGACGGCGGGCGGTGGTCATCACCGTCGACCCGGCCCGGCGGCTCGCCGATGCCATGGGCATCGAGCTGAGCAACGAACCCCAGGTTGTCGTCGGCGAGTGGCCCGGCGAGCTCTCGGCGCTGATGCTCGACGCCAAACAGACATTCGACGAGCTCGTGGTCCGAGAAGCCGGCGATGACGAGCAAGCCGAGCACATCCTCACGAACCGGCTCTACCAGAACATCTCCGGGGTGCTCTCGGGCACCCAGGAGTTCATGGCGAACGAGAAGCTCTTCGAGCTGTACGGCAGCGGCGCCTTCGACGTGATCGTCGTCGACACGCCACCGACCCGGAACGCGCTCGACTTCCTGGAAGCGCCCGAGAAGCTGGTCCGATTCCTCGACGGCACGCTCATGCGCCTCATGTTCCCGCGCCAGATCAGACGAGCCGTGAATGCCGGTCTCCGACTCATGTTGCGTCAGGTCTCGTCGGTCGTCGGCTCCCGGATCGTCGACGACGGGGTGGCCTTCCTGAACGCGTTCCAGGGCATGGAGGACGGATTCCGGCAGCGGGCGCACGACGTCAACGACCTGCTCGCGTCGAAGAAGACGGCGGTCGTCCTGGTCACCTCACCGCGACACGACACCGTCCCCGAGACGCGCTGGTTCGCCGATCAGGTGGCGAATCGCGGCCTGCGGGTCGCGGGGCTCGTCATCAACCGCACCTACCCGTCGTTCAGCGACCGCCCGATCGACGAACTGGTCGAGCTCTGGGACGCGCATGCCGACGACGCGCTGGCGAGCGCATTCGCGGTCCTGGTCGACGGCCAGTCGGTCGTGGCCGACGAACACGAGGCGACAGCCGAGCTCGGCGTGGTGACCTCGGCGCCGATCGTGCACGTTCCGCTGCTCGACCGCGACGTGCGCGACCTCGACAGCGTCGCCGAGGTGGCCAGGTACCTCGGCGCCTGACCGGGTTCAGGCGTCGGCGTCCTCGGGGTTCATGATGGCCTCGACCGCTTCGTCGTAGGACTCCTTCACGGGCACGATGCGATCGAAGCCGGTGGTGTGGAGCAGGCGGGTGAGAGCGGGACGGTCGCAGGCGACCACGACCTGACCGTCGTTGTCCCGTGCCTTGCGGATTCCGCCGATGAGAGCGCCCAGCCCTGCGGAGTCCATGAACGGAACGGCCGACAAGTCGATGACGAGCTTCGGCTTGTCGGCGAGCTCGGTGAGCGCCTCACGGAACTGCGCGACCGTGTAGGCATCGAGGTCGCCGGAGGGCCGGCACACCACGAAGTCGTCGGTTTCCTCGATCGAGATCTCGAGCACGCCACTCTCCCCGTTGCGGTCAGGGGATGCTAGCCCGAGTGGCCGCCGATGCACTGCGCGGCGTCTCGGGCCGGTTCGGCACGAGGGCGCACGACGGGTACCCTCGCGGGCGATGTCGAACGTGTTGCTCGCCACCGACGCCGACTGGATCTACGACGATGTCGCGGCGGCGCTCGCCCGCCCCGACACGACCGTGAGCCGGGTCCACGCCGGACGCGACGTCGCTGCCGCCGTCGCCGAGCTCGAGCCCGAGCTCGTGATCCTCGATCTCCAGATCGGCAACATGGGCGGCGCTGCCTGTTGTCGCGACCTTCGGCTCGAATCGGGCGCCGGCCGAGTGCCCGAGACAGCAATCCTGATGCTCCTCGACCGCGACGCCGACCGGTGGCTGGCCGAGCACGCCGGTGCCGACGGTTGGCTGATCAAGCCGTTCGACTCCCTCCGTCTGCGCCGGGCCACGACCGCGCTCCTCGCCGGCGAGCCATACACCGACGGCATCACCGAGTCGGCCTGATCCCAGCCCATCTCGCTGTCGCGACACGAAGACCCCGCTGTACAGTCGTGATGCGCACACGGGCAGTGGCGCAGCTTGGTAGCGCGCCTCGTTCGGGACGAGGAGGTCGTGGGTTCAAATCCCGCCTGCCCGACCAATCCGGACAAGCACCGCGAACGTTGCGTGACGCATGACGAAGAACCGCGTGGTGATCGTGGGAGGTGGCTTCGGCGGCCTCGAGGCGACAAAGCGGTTGGCGTCGGCACCGGTTCGGATCACGCTGATCGATCGGCGCAACCATCACCTGTTCCAGCCGTTGCTGTACCAGGTGGCCACGGCCGGCTTGAACCCCGCGGACATCGCCCACCCGATCCGGGCCATCCTGCGCTCGCAGGACAACGTCGAGGTGCTCCTCGGCGAGGTGGTCGACATCGACACGTCGGACGACGAGGTCGTGGTCGACGATGGAAGCCGTATCGGATTCGATCATCTGGTGCTGGCGGCCGGCGCTCGTCACGCCTACTTCGGCCACCCCGAGTGGGAGTTGCACGCGCCCGGCCTCAAGTCGGTCGAGGACGCCCTCGAGATCCGGCGCCGCGTGCTGAGCGCGTTCGAGACCGCAGAGCGCAGCGGCGATGCCGACGAACGTCGGGCCGCGCTCACGTTCGTAGTGGTCGGGGCCGGGCCCACCGGTGTCGAGCTTGCGGGCGCGATCGCCGAGATCGCGACGCATACGCTGGCGAGGGACTTCCGCCGGATCGATCCGACCACGGCCAAGGTCGTGCTCGTCGAGGGTCTCGATCGTGTTCTCTCGACGCTCGACCCCAGGCTGTCGGCACAGGCCGAACAGCAGCTCACCGGCCTCGGCGTCGACGTGTTGACCGAGACGACCGTCACCGGCGTCGACGAGCGGGGCGTGGACATCGCCGATCAGGGCGGGACCGGCCGGATCGACGCGCAGACCGTCCTGTGGGGAGCTGGTGTCGCGGCCTCGCCACTCGCCCGCTCGCTCGCCGTCGAGCTCGACCCGGCCGGCCGGATACCGGTCGATGGCTCTCTCGCGGT
>JAOTZB010000351.1 GCA_029861625.1 Acidimicrobiia bacterium | reverse complement strand
GCCGGGGCCGACTCGTGATCGTTGAGCCCATCGACGGGTGTCCATGTGATGCCGTCGTCCTCCGAGCGGAACAGACCCGCGTCGGCCACCCCGAGGTACAACGCCTCGGGGGCCTGGTGGAAGCGCCACAGCTGCTCGACCTTGCGATCGAGGTGATCGGGTAGGCGGGGGATGTCGCTCGCCTGCTGCCACTTCCCGCCGTCGAGGCGTTGCACCGCCGGACCGAACCAACCGCTTCCCGTCGCGGCCAGACGGGTGCCGGCACCAGTCGTGGCCAGGGCGGTAACCCGCCACCCGAGGAGCTCGGGCTCGCCGAGCGCCCAGCCGCGACTCGTCATCGTCACCCGGAAGAGCCCCTTGTCGGTTCCGATGGCGAGAGTCGTGGCCATCTCGATTTCCTAGCAGCAGATCACGATGGTGGACAGGCCGTCACGGTAACGGTCACAGTGGTCGACGTCGATGCGCCCAGCGTGTCGGTGGCGATGATCGTCGTCGTTGCCGACCCGATGGTCACGAACGGGCCGACGGCCCCGGTGAACTCGCCGTTGACGAGGCCCAGTGGCGTGTCGGTCGTCCCGGTGCCGTTCGGCCAGCGGGCGATGACCGATGCGACGCCGTCGGTGTCGGACACGTTCACGATGATGGTCACCGGCTGGCCCGGGCATCTCCCCGTTCGTTGCTGGACGACGGACGGTGTCGCCACGGCGCGGTTGATGACCGGGCTGTCGTTGACACGCGCGCTGAGTGAGACGTTCGCCGAGGTACCGGCACCGCTGATGATCAGCTGACCCGTCCAGGTACCGGCGACGAGGCCGCTGCGGTCGACCGACACGACGAGGTCGGCCGTCGCGCCCGCAGCGAGCTGGCCGCCGGTCGGGCCGGCGGAGAACGGGCTCGCCGTCGATGCCGTCCAGTCGACAGGTGTCTGACCGGGGTTGGACAGCTGGACGACAGCCGTGTCGGCCAGCCCGAGATCGAGCGATGCCGTCGAGAGCACGATGGATCCGGGGATCGGCGTCGGCGTCGGCGTCGGCGGGGGCGGCACCGGCGTCGGGGTCGGCACCGGCGGGGGCGGCACCGGGGTCGGCGGGGGCGGCACCGGCGTCGGGGTCGGCGTCGGCGCCGGGGGTGGCGCTGCGACCTGGGGAGCCGGCGCAGGTGCGGCGTTGTTCGCCGGCGGCGAGGTCGACGGTGGGTCGGGAACGGGCGTCACATCGGGCGGGGTCGGCGATGGTGCCGGCGTGGTGGTGGTTTGGGGTGTCGAGCTCGACTGCGCCGTCGGGTCCGGTTCGGGGGTCGCGGCCGTGGCGTCGGCCGCCTGGATCTCGGCCGGCGGGGTCGGCACGCTCGTCGGCGCGGCGGCAGTGACCGTGGGGGAGCCATTGTCGTCACGAGTGGCGAGCAGTGCGCCGATGACGACGGCGATGATCACGGCCGCTCCGGCGAGGAGCCACAGGGCGCGACCTCTCGCCGCATGGCCCGCCGGGGCTTCCGGGAAGCCGTCGGCCCGCCAGAGCCAGGGGTCGGCAACGGGCGGGGGTGGAGCACCCGGCCTGATCGCGTTCTCCATGGCCGCGACGACGCGCGCCCGCATGCCGAGAGGTATCGCCATGAGCGGGAGCACGCCGAGGAAGTTGGCCGGCACGAGCACCGTGCTCCGGGTTCGTTGGCAGATGTCGCACCGCTCGACGTGTCTCGTGACCTTCGAGCGCACGGCGAGTGTGAAGGTGCCGTCCCAGTCGGCCAGGAGGCTTCGGAGGTCGGTGCAGTCGTCTTGACCCTGCCGTGCGATCAGCAGCGAGCCGAGTGCCCGTTCGACACGGTCACGCAACCGGGACTGGAGCACATGGAGGTGGCTGGTCGTGACACCGATCGCGTCGGCGAGGTCCTCGCCCTCGAGGCCCTGGCGGAGCTGGAGCTCGAGCAGGTCGGCATCTCGCTCCTGGAGGGCGCCTGCCGCCTCCCAGAGGAGACCGGCGGACTCGGCCCGGAGCAGGTCGGCGTCGTGGTCGGGCGCGTCGCTGACCATCTCAGCGGCCTCCTCCGAGGACGCGAAGCGATCGCGCTGCCTGACCTGATCGATGATCTGATTCCGTGCGATGGCGAACAGCCAGGATCGCAGCCGGTCGGGCCGGCGAAGCGTGTCGAGCCGTTCGGCCGCCTTGACGAAGGTGTCCTGGGTGGCATCGGCGGCCTGTTCGGCATTGCGAAGCCGGGAGATGCAGAACGAGTAGACCCGGTCGGCGTAGCGGTCGTAGATCTCCGCGACGGCCGAGGAGCTTCCGGCCAACGCCTCCACGACTAGTTCTTGATCGCTTGTTCGCATCACACCCACCCGTATCGTCGATGGACCGATGATGGGGCCGACGACCGGCCCCGCCACTATTGCAGAGACTCCTGATCACCGTTCGATACCTATGGCGTGTCATCTGGCATGCCGCGCACCCGCCGCCGGCCGCGCCACGACCGAGGCGGTGGCGCGGATGGGGACTCGGTTCGTGGACATCGTCGTGCTCCATGTGTCGTCGTCGTGACACCTGGGAGACGGCTGAACCCGCTGAGGCTTACACCCGGGCCTTGGACGATGCGCGCCCATGGCGCGACGACACATCGCCCCCGATCACGGTCGATTCGACCGAGGTGACTACGCGGTCAGCTCGCGGGTTCGATGTCGAGCGCCAGCACGATGAACTGCGTGAACTGCCCCGGGCTGAAGTTGTTGTCGCTCACGATCACCAGCGACTGACGCCCATCGGGGAGCCGCGGACCGAAGGTCATCCCCTCGATGTTGTCGATGGGGATCCCGAGGTCGTCGAAGGCGAACACCGTCCGTTTGGACACCGGTGTGAACGCGATGGGCGAACCACCGTCGAAGAGGGCGTCCTCGTCGAGGACGTCGGAGGCACCAGAGGTGGAGATCTCGTGTATCACGACGACGTTGCCGGTCCCGCCACCGAGAACCCCGCCGACGGAGAACGAGCGTTCCATCACCAGCATCGTCCCGGCGTCGTCGATGGGCAGGACCTCGACGATGCCGTTCACGCCGAAGATCGCCGAGGGCTCCGCCCACGGATCGACCTCGTAGACGTACTCGGCGACGGGCGTGCGGCGGTGGACGTCGTACTCGAGGATCCGAGCCAGGCTGCCTTCGTCGAAGGTCGAAGCCGTGCCGTCCTGGAACAGCGCGCCCTCGCCGGCGGTGACGAGGGTTCTCCCGTCGGGCGTGAGGTTGAGGCTCTCGAACGCCAGGTTGAAGCGAACGCCGTGGTCGACGCCGTTCGGGATGTACTTGTCGGGGACGGGGAGGGTCGCGGTGACCCGGCCATTGCGGTTGTACCGCCTGATGAACGGATCGATGATGGGGTCGGCGAAGATGTTGCCTTCCGACGACATGAAGAAGCCGTCGCGCCCCAACACGAATCCCTCGGGATCCAGACCACCGGGTGCGAACGGCGTCTTCTTGTCCTCGAACAGCTGGGTCACGTCGAGGAAGTCGAGATCGCCGTCGTCGAAGGAGCCGTCGGCCAGGTCGATGGCAACCGTGTAGTAGCGGACGGGATCGCCGTTCCGGTTGCCCTGGTCGTCGGAGAGCACGTGGTACGTGTCGCGGGCGTGGTCGAACGTGATGCTCGACAGGCCACCGATCTCGGTGCCGCCGAAGGTCGTGCCGGTCGGCACGACGACCTCGCCGAGCAGCTCGACGTCGACCACCGTCCGGGCATCTCCGGCCGCGAATGCCGACGTGGCCGCGGCCGGAACGACCAACGAGACGACTCCTGCGACTACCAACGCGAACCGGCAATTGAATCGACGTCTCATCGACATCCTCCACGGGGGTTTCGCCCGGCGGACAGGGTGAGAACCAAACGACAGGGTGAGAACCAAACATA
>JAOTZB010000350.1 GCA_029861625.1 Acidimicrobiia bacterium | reverse complement strand
CGTCTGCGTCGCCGCCACGCTGATCCTCGACGGTGCAGCGACCGTGACGAGAGAGTACGCCAGCGACGTGTTGCCCCTGAGCCTGCTCGTCCTCGAATCGCGTCCCGCGCGGCCGGTGTTCAGGAACGACGAGCCGCTCACCTTCGACTACCTCGTGACGACGACAGCTGTCTCGGGCCTCAGCGACCCGCAGCTCTTCGACCCGCTGTGCGAGACACTCGAACGAACGATCACGGTCGCGCTGGAGGACGGCGACAATCTGCTCGAGCCGGGCGAGGGTTGGCTCTTCACGTGCACCGCACAAACGGCGGAGACCGGTATCCGCCAGCCCGTGGTCGCGGCGCTGGCGGAGAACGGCGACCGTATCGAGGCCGATGCCCTGATCGAGGTCGCGGTGATCGATCCGAGCCTGGCCGTCGTCGTCGTCGACAGCTCCGGGGTCATCGAGCTCGTCAACGTCGGAACCGGCGCGTTGTTCGAACCTGCCGTGAGTGCGGTCACGTGCGAGGGATTCGAGAGCCTGGGCGGCGATGCCGACGAGGACGGCGAGCTGGGCGAGGGCGAGCGATGGAGCTTCCGTTGCCTCGGCGAGCTCGACGGGATCGTGCGCGGATACGCCACCGACGAGCTCGGCGAGCCGATCACCGCGACCAATTGACGCGAGACATGTCACCGCACCGGTCACTCGGCTGACGAGACGTCGTGGCGGGGTCAGAGCCCCGCGGCGGTGCTGAGCTCGTCGAGCGCGGGCTGCACCTTGTCGGCGATGGCCCATGGGTCGGGCACGAGCGCGGGGCACGCCATGAGCCCGAAGTCGAGCCGTTCGGGACTGGACACCGCCGTGAAGTTCACGCCCGACCCGTACAGGAGCGGGCCCATGGGGAACATGGCTTCGATCCGGGCGCCCGCGAGATAGAGGTCGAACGGGGGCCCGGGCACGTTCGAGATGATGAGGTTGAAGATCGGCGGTGTCCGCCCATCGAGCCCGGCGAGGCCCCAGGTCCTCGACGCCATGGCGATGAGGGCGGGCGGTGTCGTGTCGGTGAGGTTGACCTCGTGGTGCGAGGACAGCTCCTGTCGCATGTCCTTGCCGCTCGTGGTGCTCAGATGGATGGCGCGCAGCCGCTCCGTCGGGTCGCCGACGTCGGTGGCGAGCGAACAGAACATGGCCGCCACCTTCGTGCCGACGTGGTCCTTGCTGTCGTCGTCGCGGATCGACACGGGGACCTGTGCGATCAGCGGTTGTTCGGGGAGCGCGTCGAGCTCGATCAGGTACCGTCGCAGCGCGCCGCTGCTGATGGCCAACACGACGTCGTTCAGCTTCACTCCGAACGCATTCTTCACCCGCTTCACCTCGTCGATGGGCACCTTGGCGCTGGCGAACGAGCGTTCCGGGGTGAGCGTGCCGTTGAGTGGGGTCCGCGGGGCCCGGAGCGGTTGGGCGGGCGGCTCGGAGCCGAGGGCATGTCGGCCCATGACGATCCCCTGCCGTGCCAGCTGGCGCGCCACCCGCCCGGCTCGAATCGGCCACATCATCGCGTTTCCTGCCGAGAGGCCGAGTCGCTCGATGGAGGACGGCTGCGGTTCGGGCACCCACGGCGGGGGGTCCTGATCGGGCTCCGGATCGGGTTCGAGGTCGAACAGCAGGGTCGCGAGCTCGGTGCCCGACTCGCCGTCGATGATCGAGTGATGGACCTTGGCGAGGAGTGCGACGCGACCATCGGCCAGCCCCTCGATGATCCACATCTCCCACAACGGCCGGGTCCGGTCGAGCTTGAAGCTCACCAGCCGCCCGACCAGCTCGCCCAGCGCGCGATCGTCACCGGGGCTCGGGACGCCGACGCGCCCGACGTGGCGCTGGACGTCGAACTCGGGGTCGTCGACCCAGATGGGACGCTCGAGCCGGAGGCCCAGTGGGCCTTCGACCAGCTTCCACCGGAACTGCGGCACCTTGTCGATGCGGCGGATGAGCTGGGCGGTTATCTCCTCGAGCGAGAACCGGTCGCTGTCGGTCGGGTCGACGATCATCAGGGCAGAGACATGGAAGTGCCACTCGGGTCGCTCGCCGTAGAGGAAGGCTGTGTCGGGGCCGGCGACCTGCCGAACGTTCATCGCAGCTCGGTCGGTGCCGCGGGTACCGGCGCGGTCACCCACCCGACGAATCGTTCGATGGCATCGACCGCTGCCGCGCTGCGGACCGAGTTGAAGGTGTCGAAGGCGTGCTGAGCGCCGGGCACCTCCCAGTACACGACCGGTTGCCGCGAGATCTCGCGGAGGCGCGAAACCATCTGTCGGGCCTCTTCGCGCCAGACCAGCACGTCGTTCGCGCCCTGGATAATGAAGAACGGTGGCGCATCGGGCCGAACGTTGGCGATGGGCGACACCATGTCCCAGAGCTCGGCGTGATCGTCGACGGGCCCGGGCATCACCATCCGGGACAGGAACGGCTCCATCGAAGCCAGCCGACCTCGTATCCCGTGCCGATCCCTAAAGTCGGCCGGGCCGTAGAGCGGCACGCATCCTGAGACCGATGTGTCGATCTCCTCGAATCCGGGCTGGAAGTCGGCGCGTCCGGGCGTCAGGGCCGCGAGCGACGCGAGGTGACCGCCTGCCGATCCGCCGGTCAGAACGATGCGGGACGAGTCGCCGCCGCGGGCGCCGATGTTCTCGCGAACCCACCCGATGGCGCGCTTCACGTCGATGATCTGATCGGGGAACCGGTGTCTGGGCCCGAGACGGTAGTTGATCGACACGGCGACGTAGCCGGCGCGAGCGAGCCGGTACAGGAGCGGTTGCGCCTGCTGCATCTTGTGGCCGATGACCCACGCGCCACCGTGGATCTGGATGACGACGGGCGCCGGTCCGGCGGACTGCGCCGGCATGTAGATGTCGAGCAGGTTGCGTTTCGGGTCGGCCCCGTAGGCGAGGTCGCGCTCGATCTCGACACCAGTGGGGTCCTGGTGGAGCGGTCGGCGAACCAGACCCGGCTCGGGTTCGCTGCGGAGCCGGTCGAGGCGATCGGGCGCGAGCCGGTCGAGATAGTCGCCGCCGAGGGACTCACGGAGCGCGGCCTCGGCCGCCGGCCGGGCTCGGCGGATGATCTGCTCGGCCCGCGCCAGGCCGGCCCACGAGAGCAGCAGGAGTGCCACGGCGACCACGCCGGTCGATCGGTCGAGCGCGCCCACCACGATGAAGACGACCGCGGCGACCGCCTGCCATGCGATGTGGAAGCGCGGATATTCGCTGGTGAGCCAGCCCGTCATCATGATCGGGAACCCGAGAAACGCCGGATGTCTGACCCGGACGAGCGCGACGAACGTGGCGGCCAGGCTGAGGGCAGCGAAGATCAGGAAGAGGGTCGAGGTCATTGCGGATCGGTGATCGACGGCGGTGGCATCGGGTCGTAGCCGAGCTCGACCCGGGACCTGACATCGAGACAGGCATCGGTCACCTTGCGGCCGAAGTCGGGTTCGATGCAGCTGACGTGGCCGCCGGGAATGCGGCTGATGTGCGCACCCGGGATGGCCATGGCCAACCGTAGCTGCGCGGCGGGGGACACCGCTGAGTCGGTCTCGGTCACGATGACCGATGTCGGTACGTCGACCTGGTCGATCCAGTGTTTCGAGCTGAAGTTGGCGATCGCGTGGGCAGCTTCGAGCATGACCCTGCCGTGGTGCATCGCCATCTCCTGGCGGCCCCATTCGGCCAGTGCGCTGGGCCGTTCCCTGGGTTTGTCCGTCGACAGCACCCGGCGTGCGATCCGGCCCGGCACCCATGTGGCTGCGGCGCCGACTCGCGTGCCCGTGGCCGCGACGAGCAGCGCCGACGCCGCGTACCGATGACGGTTGCCCGGGACGAACTCGGCGCCCGTCGCGAGCAACACCATGCCGTCGACGACATTGGCGTGG
>JAOTZB010000349.1 GCA_029861625.1 Acidimicrobiia bacterium | reverse complement strand
AGGGCTGGGTCGAGGACCGGACGGTGACCCTGGTGGTCGATGACGACGAAGACGACACCAACGGAACCCTGTATACCGACACGGTCGTCGTTGAGCGGTGGGGTCCGGGGCCGTGGGAAGTGGGTTGGGAGTTCCCGCTCGAAGGTGTGTTCGAGATTCTTGCGGGCAACTATGTGACGGTCGACGACGGTGTCGACATCGCCAAGTCGTTGCTGGTTGAAGAGATCGACATCACCGACATCGACGAAGATGCGGACACGGTCGCCGGCACGGCGCCACCGTTCGTGCGCGTCGAGGTGAATGCGGGCGGCGAGGAGGGGGCGGCCTATCGCTCCGTGGACGCAGACGCCGACGGGCTATGGCTCGCCGAATTCGCCAACGCGGGCGACGAAGTGCACGAGCAGGATCTGTTCGACATCGCCGCGGACACGGGCGGGGCGGCCCAGGTGTTCGATGAGGACGGCGACTCGAGTCACCGCGGTTGGTACGTCGAGCCGCCGCCGAACTTCTTCGTGCGAGCAGACGGTGACGAACTGTGGGGCGGCGACTGGTTCGGCGGTCCCGAAGTGACCATCACCGTCGACGACGACGACGATCCTGCCTCGGTGTTGTTCGAGACCTCGGCGGCGGTCGAAGACGGTTGGTTCAACGTATTCGTCGGCGACGAGTTCGACATCGTGCCCGGCCACTACGTTGTGGTGACCGACGGCGAGACCACGAAGTCACATTGGGTGACGCCGCTCGCAGTCACCGAGGTCGATGTCGACGGCGACGTGGTCCACGGCACGGCCGAGCCGGGGACGGAGGTATTCGTTGCGTCGAGCCTCCCGGTGGCCATTTGGGAGCATCTGACGTTCCAATTCGGGCCCGACAACCGCAACGCTGGCTCGCTGAACGACTACCTCACGTTCCGCCAGGCGGTGGCGCACGCCGTCGATCGGGACCTGCTCGTTGCCGAGATCCCGGGTGCGGGCTACGCCATCGATTCGTACGTGGATGCCTACATCCCGGAGCTGTCGCAGCATGCGTGGTCGCAGTACCCCTACGACCCGGCTGCGGCGGCGGCCCTCATCGATGTGCTTTGCTCCGACTTGGCACGCGACTGTGCCGCAGAGCCGCCTGTGGCGATCCTGAGCACGACCGCGGACTTCGAGGATCGCGAGATCCTGGCCGACCTGCTCGTGCCGATGCTCGGTGCCGCCGGCATCGAGCTCGAGCTCGAGCTCGAGCCCCCGGAAGTCTTCTTCGGTGAGACGCTTGATGTCGGGACTTTCGACATCGGGGAGTGGGCGTGGGTCGGCGGCGACTACCTGCCGTGGCTGAGCGACTTCCACTGGTGGGTCGATCCGCAGGAGCGCTTCGACGTCAACCTCTACAACTGGGGAACATCGGACTCGTCGCAGATCAACGCCGCGACCGCCCGGATGGACGAGCTCGTTGGCCTGATGGAGGCGACCGACGATCCCACTCTGTTGGAGGCGTACATCGCCGAGGCGGAGCAGATCCTGGCCGATGAGGTCGTCTTCATCCCCCTGTACGTACGAGCGGAGCGCTGGGAGGAAGAAGGCCCGCACCGGATCGTCGAGACCGGTCAGGACGGTGCGTGGACGGCCGACTTCTCGGTGCCATGGGAGGACCAGGGCGTGCTCGACATCGTGTTCGGCACCGGCGGCTTCGCCGAGCAGTCGGACGGCGACGGTGACGCGACGCACGCCGGCTGGCGAGCGGTCGCGCCTTCGGCGACCGTCGAGGGTCACGTCTACCTGGACGGGGCGCCGCTTCCGGAAGTCGAAGTGTTCATGGCCCCGGACCAGGTCTTCACCTGTACCGACGCCGACGGGTACTTCGTCTTCGATGGGGTGTCCCCCGTCGAAGATGCGCTCGTTGCCACCGGCCCTGCGTACAGCGACGCCGGCTGCGGCAACACGTCGTTCGTCGACCCGGACGGCATGCCGCTCATGGTGTCGGGGCAAGGCGATGTCTTCCTCGTCGACGGCTACGAGTACCTCGAGTTCAACGTCGAGTACGCCGCAGCGATTCAGTTCATCAGAGTCGAGGACATTTCGGGTGGCGCGCCATCCCCGGTTGATGACATACCGATCAGAGCGTTCGACCGCAATGACGAGGAGTTCGTCGAAGTGTTCGGTCACGATCCGGATCCCGCGGATTACGCGGCAATTCTCGAGAGCGAGATGGGTGAGGTCACATGGATCGACTGGACGGGCGCCGCACTCGACCACGAGCCCGGGCTCGCCGAGATGCGTTACCCGTACATCACCGACGTGCTCGTTCTTGCCCAGCTCGACGAGGTCCAGGGCACCCAATCCAACGCCGACGAGTTCGCCGAGAACAACGACGGCATCGTCGAGGGCCCCGAGATCGTGTTCCAGATCGGCGAGGCCGGCCCGGTCGTCACGGTCGATGAGATCGTGATGTACGAGGGGAACCGGTCGAGCCGGGTCATGGTGACGTTCCGGTTGAGCGAGCCGGTCGACGGACCGGTGGTCGTGGACTGGACTACGGCAGACGGGACGGCGATCGCGGGCGAGGACTACGTTGCCGCCTCGGGCACCATCACGTTCCGTCCGGGCAGGACCGAGGTGGTGAAGAAGGTCAAGATCCTCGGTGACACGATTCTCGAAGACGACGAGTCGTTCGAGATCGTGCTGCTCGACGTCGATGGTGCAGGTGCCGGCGACCCGGCAACGATCACGTTGCTCAACGACGATGCACCGCTGCCCGAGCTGAGCGTCGAGGACGCGGCAACCTCCGAAGGCGACCGCCGCGCTACGTCGGTCGGTGTCACCTTCGTGTTGTCGGAGCCTGCAGCCGGGCGGGTGTCGTTCACGATCACGACGAATCCGGGCACGGCGCTGCCGGGCGAGGACTACGTCGACGTAACCCGCACGGTGCGAATCGGCGCAGGGATGACTTCGGCAACGGCGTACATGCGGGTCGTCGGCGACACGATCGTCGAGGCCGACGAGCTCTTCACCGTCGAGGTGTCGAACGTCGTTGGTGCGACGGTTGTTGATCCTGCTGGCGACGTGTTGATCATCAACGACGACTGAAGTCGATCTCGAGGGGGGCGGGTTCGGTCCGCCCCCCTCGACGACGCCGTCGGGAACCCGGCGCCAGTTCCACGGCGTCGGAGTCGCATGCACAAACACCTCATCCTTCTGGCGCTTGTCGCAGCGTTTGCGCTTGCCGGTTGCAGCGAAACACCTGAGGCGGAGCCCGGATCGACGGCTTCACAGCTGCCCGACGTCGCCGGCCTGACGGTCGCTTGGCAGTGCGGCCATGGATTCTGGGTCGGCAACGGCGATCAGACGCTGGCGATCCGCTTCCAGGCCCACGATGCCAACGCTCTCGCTACCGGTGCCGCTCCTGCCGTCGTCACGTTGCCGGATCCGGACGAGCGGTGGTCCGGAACGCTGACGTTGGGCCGCGATCTGTATGCGAACTGGTGTGACGACGTCATCGAGGAAGGCGAGCCCGAGCCGGTCGTCGCCGAGACTTGGGCCATCGCCGCAGGCACGATCGAGATCGTGGCCGTGCCGCCGGTCGACGAATGTGGTCCCGCCCACGGCTGGGCGAGGGGGCTCGTAGCCGAGGCGGACGACGGGCGGACGGTCGAGATCGACGATCTTCGTCTCATCAATCCGGCGTGGGGGTGTTTCGCAGGCTGACCTTCCCGCGGCGCTCGGACCCTCCGACTGGGCGCGTCTGGGATGTGCCAGGCTGGCCTGACCCGATCCGGAGGAGCCGCAATGGAACTCGACATCAGGACGACCGTCGCCCTGAGCGACGACGTCGCGATGCCCCGGCTCGGGCTCGGCGTCTTCAAAAGCGAGCCCGGCGCGGAGACCGAGAACGCAGTGCGCTGGGCGTTGCAGGTCGGGTACCGGCA
>JAOTZB010000348.1 GCA_029861625.1 Acidimicrobiia bacterium | reverse complement strand
ATGCCGACATCGACACGCTTGTCGGAGTCAGCGGGGGAACGATCGCCGCCGACCTCGGCGTCGACGAGCTCCATCGCCTCGAGGCCGCCGTGCTGCTCGGGGCGCTCGCAGCTGAAGAGCCCTCGGTGATCGCCGCTGCCGCGTCGGTGGTCGACGACCCCCTCTGCCGGGACATCCTCGGTCGGCGCTCGATCGTGGTCGTCCTCCGGGCTGGAGTCGACGAGCTCATGGCTCGCATCCCCACGGGCGATCATCGGCGGTCGATGCCGCGTGACGAGCTCGTCGCGCTCGCGACGCGACGCGAGCCGCTCTTTTCGGCGATCGCCGATGTCTCCCTCGACGCGTCGTTACCGACGGTCGAGCTGGTCTCGGCGATTCTCGGCTCGCCTGCGCTTCGTATGGTGCCCCGGGGGGACGACCGAGATCAGGGCCGCCACTGACCGGGCGCGTCGTCGATCACTGCCGTCACGGTCCTGGGCGCGAGACGAATCCATTCCGAGAAATCCACGCCAAGCGCACCGTCGAGCCATCCTCCCTCGGGTTGCGTGTCCGAGTGCGACCCGATGACCAGCGCCCGACCAGCACGTCGTGAACGACCGAAGACGTTCGAACTCGCCGCGCCGCTCGATCGAAGCCGAGAGGCAGGCGAGCACCTCGCTGCGAAGGACGCAGCACGTGGTCACCCGACCGGACGACGGCGCCCGCGTTCGCCACGCAGCCGTGGAGCACCTCCTCGTCAGGCACACCGCGGCACTAACAGGATTCCGACAGCTCGACTTCGACGATGTTTTCGGCCGGCACGTCGTATTCCTCGGCGAACGCATTCGCGTACTCCTGGGTCGGGACGTAGATGTTGGCCGCGAGAGGATCGCTGTCTCCGAGCGCGAGCGCTTCGGCAGCCCCGATGTCACAGGCAAGTTCGCCGGTGAACACGGTGTACCCCTCGCTGTCGTACGTCTCGATGACGTCAGCGAAGTCGTCGGAGAGATTGTCCGAGGCGGCCGACCTCTCGATGAAGTCCAGATACACGGCAAAGACGGTGGTGTCGACCGAAAAGGGATTGAAGAGTTTCGCCGGAAGGGTCGCCTTGGACTTCTGCTCGGCGCCGATTTGGATCTCGTCAACCGCTTCGGCGCCACCTGCCAACGGGAGGCCGATCAGGAACACCAGCACCCCCGCAAGAATCACCGCAGAGCCGCTCACCAGAACGGTCCGAGTCACCTTGCCCTTCAGCACCAACGACACTCCTGACAAGAACAGGACGAGGGCGACGATCGTTGCGGCCAGGGTGTAGTTGTCGCTGTTCCCGTTTGCATCCGACGCCGCATCGAAGAGTGCATCCGCGCCGTCGACGATCGCGATCCCGTCTCCGTACAGTTCAATCACGTACGTGTCCGCGTCGAATGGGCGGGTTTCCTTGTTGGTGAGCCAGTCGATCGCGGCGGCTTCACCGGGACCCGACATTTGACTCAGGAGTAGGTCCGACTCGTCCCCATCTGGCAGGACGATCCAGTCGACGAACAGCAATTGGTCGAGCCCACTCACCGCGTCGCTTCGCCCGAGACTGTCGGCGCCTTCGACGCTGGTCAGCGCCGACGCGGTGTTCCTCGTGTCCTGCACTCCGCCCCAGAGGTGACCCTGATACGTCGACCAGGCGATCAACACCGCCGCGATTCCGAGGAGCACCGTTCCGAAGATCTCGAGCAGGTCCGCGTCCTTCTTCTCCTTCGTCGGCTGAACCGGCGCTGCGTCGTCGACTTCATCGGTCATCGTTCCCCTCCCGGGCGCGATCGAGTTCAAGCCGCCGTATTGCTGATAACCGTCGAGACACTAGTTGTTCTTGGCAGAGCCGAAACCCTCGTCGGCGTGCGGCTCGGGCCCGACGTCGAGCTCGTGCCCGACTACGGCCCCAGTCGCAGCGCCGCCAACGGGCAGGTCTGGGAGGCCAGCGCGGTCCGCGTCACCTTCGCCGCTGCCGACTGAAGGGGCCTGCCGGTGATGCTGAATCAGACTGAATGAACTGAATTTGTTCAATCCGTACCAGTGTCTCGCCAAGTGAGCAACCTACAACGGGTGTAACGTGTCGCGAATGACTCGACGCCGCCTCGATCGGGACACCGTCGTCACGAGCGCGATCGTGCTCGCCGACGAGCTGGGCATCGAAGAAGTGGCACTCGGTCGAGTCGCCGAGGAACTGGGCGTGCAGTCGTCCGCGCTCTACAACCATGTCGACGGGGTCGAGGGCCTGCGCCACGCGGTGGCCGGCCAGGCCACGGCGAACCTCGCCGATGCATTGCGCGATGCAGCGGTGGCCCGGGCCGGCACCGATGCGCTTCGTGCGGTCGCCCAGGCGTATCGCCGGTTCGCGCTCGACCATCCCGGTCAGTACGCGCGGACCCTGTTGCCCCCGGCCAACAGCGAAGACAGTCTGGTCGTCTCGCATCGGGCGATAACCGATCTGTTCGTCCAGATCCTCGCGGGGCTCGGCATCGAGGGCGAGACGGCGATCGACACCGCTCGCACGATCCGTAGCGCGGTTCACGGCTTCGTCGCGCTGGAGGCGATCGACGGCTTCACCCATCCGCAGGGCAACGATCGCAGCTTCGAACACCTCGTCGACATTCTCGTCCAGGCCGCGACTCGCTGAGCTGGCCGCATCCGCCATTCGCAGCGAGGCGGGATCGATCATGGTGCCATGGCTACGCGTGCTCTTCTTCGTCATCCGGCCACTAGCCCGACGGCCATCGCCGTCTCGTTCGAGGATGCGATTCGCGTGCCCGAGCCGGGGGGATGGCGCTGGATCGATGTCGAGCCATCGGAGCCGTCGAACGACATCGACGATGTCGTCGCCGCACTCCAGCTCGACTCACTCGCGGTGCGAGGGGCACTCGAGGACACCGATGTCGGCAAGGTGGACGACTTCGGTCATCATCTCCTGGTCGTGATCCACGGTCTGACCTCGGACGCCGATGGTCCGATGTCGACGGCGCAGATCGACTGCTTCGTCACTGCGGATGCACTCGTCACGGTGCGGTCGGCAGACTCGACGGCGCTCGACCGGCTCTGGGACGAGCTGCAACGGAGCCCTGACCTCGGCGCCGGCGGACCCGACGAGCTCCTCGCTCGACTCATCGACGTCGTCACCCGACGACTCGTCTCGATCGTCGATCTGCTCGACGACCAGCTCGACTCCGTCGTCGATCGCGCGCTCCGTGCTCACCCCCGGACGGTCGCCGAGATCACCGGGCTGCGGTCCGAGCTCGGCGTCATCCGGCGAATCGCTCGGCCGCAGCGTGAGGTCCTGCGTGAGCTCCGCCGGAACGAGTCGCACCTGATCTCCGACGCCGGCAGGCGACGATTCGCCGATGCGTACGATGTCGGCGAGCGCCTCATTCACGGGCTCGACGCGACCCGCGCCGGGCTCGCCGATGCCCTCGACGCGTACCACGGCGCCGAGGCACGGCAATCGACCGAGGTCACCCGAGTGCTGACGATCTACGCGGCCGTTCTGCTGCCATTGTCGTTGGTCGTCGGGTTCTTCGGCATGAACTTCGCCGACCTCCCACTCATCGAGGAGTCCTGGGGATGGGTTGCCGTCGTGATCGGCATGGCCGTCATCACCTTCGTCTCTCTCGGCATGTTCGTCGCATCCGGCTGGCTCCGACCGTTCTCGCCCGCGCGGGCCGGCAAGGTGCTGCGCGAGGGGGTGTTCGAGGCATCGAAGGCGCCCGTCCAGGTCGTGGGGGCGTTGTACGAGGTGACGACCACGCCGCTCCGGCGTCACTCGCGCGCCGATACCGAGACGGGATCGGCCGGCGAGTCGCAGCGCCGAGACTAAGAGGTTGGCGAGTCGCGGAAGAGCACGTCGGATGGTTCGAGCTCGGCGATGTGGACGATCGCGTCGCCGCGGTTGACCAGCGGACGCTGGGTGT
>JAOTZB010000347.1 GCA_029861625.1 Acidimicrobiia bacterium | reverse complement strand
CCTCGATCGCGTTCTTCGTGGCCAGCGGCTTCGACTACGTGTCGTGTTCGCCGTTTCGTGTCCCGGTGGCCCGCCTGGCCGCGGCGCAGGCGATACTCGCGTCGTGACCGACCCGTCCGGTGTCGGCGGCCGCTGGTAGCTTGCCCGCAGGGTTGGACCGCACCGGGAGGGGAGGACCTCGATGGGCATCGTCGACGAGGACATCGCCCGGGTGCGCGAGTCCACCGACGTCGTCCAACTCATCGCCCAGTACACCCAGCTCAAGCGGGTCGGTCGCCGTTGGTCGGGCCTGTGCCCCTTCCACGGCGAGAAGACGCCATCGTTCTCGGTCAACGCCGAGCTCGGCCTCTACCACTGCTTCGGCTGCCAGAAGAGCGGCGACGCCATCACGTTCATCCGCGAGATCGAACATCTCGACTTCGTCGGTGCAGTGGAGCACCTGGCCGGCAAGGCGGGCATCAGCCTGCGGTACGACTCGGCCAACGAGAACAGCGACCGCCGCCGCCGCAAGCAGTTGACCGAGGCGATCGAGCAGGCGGTCGACTGGTATCACGATCGCCTGCTGGCGGGCGCCGACGCCGGCCCGGCCCGCGCCTATCTCCGTGAGCGGGGCCTCGACGGCGACACGGTCCGGCACTGGAAGATCGGCTGGGCACCCGACGACTGGGATCAGCTCGCCAAGGCCCTGCGGCTCCCGAACGACGTGCTCGACGAGGCTGGCCTGGGATTCGTGAACCGGCGCGGACGGGCGCAGGATTCGTTCCGGGCCCGCGTGATGTTCCCGATCCGCGATCTCACCGGGGCTGCGGTCGGGTTCGGCGGTCGAATCATGCCGGGCGCGGAGGGACCCAAGTACAAGAACTCCCAGGACTCCGCCGTCTATCACAAGAGCCGGGTGCTGTACGGGCTGTATGCGGCGAAGGATGCCATCGTGCGGGCCGACCAGGTCGTGGTGTGCGAGGGCTACACCGACGTCATCGGTTTCCACAGCTCGGGTCTGCCGCGAGCGGTCGCGACATGTGGCACGGCGCTCACAGAAGATCACGTCCGCATCCTGCGCCGCTTCGCCTCGAAGGTCGTGCTGGCGTTCGACGCCGATGCAGCCGGCCAGGCCGCGGCCGAGCGGTTCTACGAGTGGGAGAAGCGATACGACGTCGACGTCTCGGTCGCCGACCTACCGCCGGGGGTCGACCCCGGCGAGCTGGCCCAGCGCGACCCGGCCCGGCTGACCGCCGCGGTCGAGCAGGCGAAGCCGTTCCTGGGTTTCCGGGTGGACCGTGTGCTCGACGCGGCCGACATGTCGAGCCCCGAGGGTCGGGCGCGAGCCGCCGAGATCGCGGCGTCGGCGATCGCCGAACATCCGAACGAGCTCGTACGCGACCAGTACCTGGTGCAGATCGCCGAGCAGTGCGGTGTCGATCTCGGTGTGCTGCGAGCCATTCGGCCGGGTGCGGTCCGACCGCGTGATCGGCGAGGCTCGGCCGTCAGGCTCGACAACGGCTCGCCGGCCGCGACCCCCCAACGTTCGGCTGATGACCCAGAGCTCCATGTGCTTCGCCTCGTCGTACACCGGCCCGACTCGATTCCCGACCTGGTCGACGAGCACCTCTTCGCCCGTCCGCTCCATCAGGCGACGTTCGACGCGCTGCTGTCGGCCGAGTCGCTCCCGGCCGCGATCGAGTCGGCGGAGCCGGAAGTTGCCGAGCTCATCCAACGCCTGGCGGTCGAGGAACCGGCCGACGATCCCGATGCCAGGGTGGCGCGACTCATCCACGATGCGGCCGTTCGCGAGCTCGACAGACTCAACGATGTGGCCCGGCGGGCAGGCGATGTCGAGGCCGCGCGTGCATCGGCGGAGCTAAAGCTGACCATCGATGCCGTCCGAAGTAGTTACTGGCAGCTGAACGAGGCCGCCCGGTTGCTAGATTGGCTACCGCCGGTCGCGGGGGAGCGAGCATGACTGATGTGTCCACGTTGTTGAGCGCAGTGCCCCTGGCTGAGCTCGACGCGCTCATCGCCGCGGGCAAGGTGCGGGGCAGCGTCCGGTTCGACGACGTCATGCTGGTCTTCGAGGACGTCGAACTGACCGCCGAGGTCATCGAGGCCGTCCGAACGCTGCTCACCGACAATGGCATCGAGATCGACGACGAACACATCGATCATGCCGACGACGATCACAACGAGATCGCCGAGGTGCTCACGGCCGAGGTCGAAGACGACGACGATCTCGACGACGAGGTCGAGGATTTCGCGCACCGCCTCGAACGGCGACGCAAGCGGCGTCGTCAGATGGGCGGCGTCACGAACGAGGCAGTCGTCAACTCGTCCGATCCGGTCCGCATGTACCTCAAGGAGATCGGTCGAGTGCCGCTGCTCACCGGCGCCGAAGAGGTCTCGCTGGCGAAACGCATCGAAGTCGGCCTGGCGGCAACCGCCGAGATCGATGAGGCGGCCGAGCGCGGTGGGATCGACGCAGCTCGGCGGCGCGAGCTCCGGCTCCTCGTGCGCGATGGCGACGAGGCCCACCGGGCACTCACCCGTGCGAACCTGCGCCTCGTCGTGTCGATCGCCAAGCGTTATGTCGGTCGAGGCATGTTGCTGCTCGACCTCATCCAGGAGGGCAACCTCGGGCTCATGCGGGCTGTCGAGAAGTTCGACCACTCCAAGGGCTTCAAGTTCTCGACCTACGCGACGTGGTGGATCCGTCAGGCCATCACCCGTGCCATCGCCGACCAGGCCCGCACCATCCGCATCCCGGTGCACATGGTCGAGTCGATGAACAAGGTGCTGCGGATGCAGCGCCAGATGATGCAGGAGCTCGAGCGCGAGCCCACTGTCGACGAGCTCGCCGATCGTGTCGACATGACGCCCGCTCGGGTGCGCGAGATCCTCCGCATCTCCCAGGACCCGCTGTCGCTCGACTCACCGGTCGGTGAGGACGACTCCAACCTGGGTGACTTCATCGAGGACCAGGGGGCGGAGGCGCCGTCGGACGCCGCGGCCCGCAACATGTTGGGCACCGCGCTGGTCGAGGCGCTCGACGACCTGAACGACCGCGAGAAGGAGGTCGTGCGGCTGCGGTTCGGCCTCGACGACGGCCGGCCCCGCACGCTCGAGGAGGTCGGCCGCCAGTTCGGCGTCACCCGCGAGCGCATACGCCAGATCGAGGCCAAGACACTGGCGAAGCTGCGCCACCCGCGCCGGAGCCGCAAGCTGAAGGATTACCTCGACGCGTCCTGATCGAGGGCCGACCGATGGTGTCGAATCGGTGTCAGGCGATCGGCTCGCCTTGGTATCCTCACGAAGCCCTTCCGGGGTAGCTCAGTTGGCAGAGCGTCGGACTGTTAATCCGCAGGTCGTGGGTTCGAGCCCCACCCCCGGAGCCACCCATAACTGCAGGTCAGAGGGCAGATCGATTCTCTTTCCTTAGCGGGATCACATCGCTTGGGGCGCGTACGGGGCGCGGCTTGTTCGCCGAGACGGCCATCGCAGACCGCAGGCGGTCATCGAGCGCCTCGGTCAGAGACTCCTCGAGCGAGGGCAGCAAATGGCCATATGTGTCGAGCGTGACGGTCACCGATGAGTGTCCGAGGCGTTCCATCATCGCCCTCGGGTGAGCGCCCATCTCCACCATCAGCGCCGCAGCGGTGTGCCGCAGGTCGTGGAACCGCAGCGCCGGATCGAGGCCCGCCTCGACAACGGCCGGCTTGTACTGACGCCGCAGGAAGTTGGTCTGGCGCAACACCGAACCGTCAGGCGAGGTGAAGACGAGCGCATCGGGGTCGCTGGCACGGTCAGTCAGGAACTCGGCGAGTTGGTCGGCGATCGTGCGCGGTAGAGGCACCGCTCGTTGCTGATGATTCTTCGTTGGACCGAACATCGAGGACGGGTGCGTGTATGGGTATGAGGTGATGCGGGCGACGGGGTTGCCGTCGGGGGTGGTGGATCCGATTCT
>JAOTZB010000346.1 GCA_029861625.1 Acidimicrobiia bacterium | reverse complement strand
GACGCCGTGCGGGCCATCGTGGCCAGCGGCGTCCGGCCCAAGGCCGTCACCGAGAAGCTCATCGCGAAACACCTGTACGACCCGACCATGCCCGACCCCGACCTGATGATCCGCACGTCGGGCGAGCAGCGCATCTCGAACTTCTTGTTGTGGGAGATGGCCTACAGCGAGCTGGTGTTCACCGAGACCTTGTGGCCCGACTTCGGGCCCGACGAGTTGTTCGCTGCCATCGCCGAGTACCAACAGCGTGATCGGCGCTATGGGGCAGTCTCGTGATGGGGCCGATCCGGTGAGCCTGTACAGCGACCACGGCATCGTGCTGCGCACCTACAAGCTGGGCGAGGCCGACCGCATCGTCGTGCTCCTCACCCGCGACCACGGCAAGGTGCGAGCCGTCGCCAAGGGCGTGCGGAAGACCCGCAGCAAGTTCGGCTCGCGCCTGGAGCCGTGCAGCCACATCGCGGTGCAGCTCTATTCGGGGCGGGGCGAGCTCGACATCGTCACCCAGGTCGAGAGCATCGACCACTTCCGGCCCATCCGTGAGGACCTCGACCGGTTGCGTCGGGCGGTGACGCTGCTCGAGGCCGTCGATCAGGTCGCCCAGGACCGGGAACCGTCGCCGCGGCTCTACCAGATGCTGCTCGGGGCCCTCCGGACCCTTGCCGCCCAGAACCCGCCCCTCGTGGTTGCCGGCTTCTTCTGGAAGCTGCTGGCACTCGAGGGTTTCGCCCCCGTGCTCGACCAGTGCGCGTCGTGTGGTTCGTCGGGCCCGCTCGTCGCATTCGACCTCGACCACGGCGGCGTGTTGTGCGCGTCGTGCCGGCGGGGCGGGCCCATCAGCGCCGACGCGCTCGACCTGCTGCGCCTCATCCTCGGCGGGAAGCTCGGCCAGGCGCTCGAGGAGCCGGAAGGTCTCGCGGCCACCGAGCTCGAGGGAATCGCCACCCGCGCGCTCGAGGCCACGCTGGAACGGCGTCTCCGGTCCGCCGGCCTGCTCGACGCCTGAGGCCCGTCCCTGACACGGCAGTAACCTGCCCCCCCATGGCTGACGTTGACCCGGACCTCATGTCGAAGATCGTGAACCTCTCCAAGCGGCGGGGAATAGTCTTCCAGTCCGCCGAGATCTACGGCGGATTCCGCTCGACGTACGACTACGGCCCCGTCGGCGTGTTGTTGTTGCGGAACGTGAAGGACGCGTGGTGGCGCTCGATGGTGCAGCTTCGCCACGACGTGGTCGGGCTCGACGCCTCGATCCTGTCGCCACCTGCGGTCTGGGAGGCCAGTGGCCACCTCGAGAACTTCACCGATCCCTTGGTCGACTGCCGGGAGTGCAAGGAACGTTTCCGCGAAGACCAGCTCGACGACCCCACCCGGTGCCCGAACTGCGGGAACAACGACACCTTCACCGAGGCGAGGGCCTTCAACCTCATGTTCAAGACCCAGGCCGGGCCGGTCGAGGGCTCGGGGCACGAGGTGTTCCTGCGGCCCGAGACCGCACAGGGCATGTTCATCAACTTCAAGAACGTGCTCGAGACATCCCGCAAGCGGCCACCGTTCGGCATCGCCCAGATCGGCAAGTCGTTCCGCAACGAGATCACGCCCGGCAACTTCGTGTTCCGCACCCGCGAGTTCGAGCAGATGGAGCTCGAGTTCTTCGTTCCGCCCGACGAAGCAACCGAGTGGTACGAGTACTGGTGCAAGGAGCGGTTCCAGTGGTACATCGACCTCGGCATCTCGCCCGACCAGCTCCGCATGCGCGACCACGACGGCGAAGAACTGAGCCACTACTCGGCCCAGACCAGCGACGTCGAGTTCTTGTTCCCGTGGGGCTGGGGCGAGCTCGAGGGGGTCGCCAACCGCGGCGACTACGACCTCACCCAGCACGCGGAGCACTCGGGTGAGCGGCTCGAGTACTTCGATCAGGCGGCCAACGAACACTACGTCCCCCACGTCATCGAGCCCGCAGCCGGCGCGACGCGCTCGATGATGGCGTTTCTGCTGAGCGCGTACGACGAGGACATCATCAACGACGAGACCCGCACGGTCCTGCGGCTGCATCACCGCCTTGCGCCCTACAAGGTCGCGGTGCTCCCGCTCTCGAAGAAGGACACGTTGGCTCCGGTGGCGCGCGACGTGTTCGATCTCGTCACGCCGCACTTCATGGCCGACTTCGACGAGACCCAGGCCATCGGCCGCCGGTATCGGCGCCAGGACGAGATCGGCACGCCGTACTGCGTCACCGTCGACTTCGACACGCTCGACGACAAGGCGGTCACGGTGCGCGATCGCGACACCACTGCGCAGGACCGGGTCGCCATCGACCGTCTGCTCGAGTACCTGGGAGAGCGTTTGACGTGACGTCGCCGGGGGGAGCCGCTGCCATCGTCGCTGCTGTCGCGGCCGTCGAGGCCGGCGATCTCGATCGAGCGGCTGCGGTCGCCGCGATCACAGCTGCCGACATCGAGTCGGCCTTGCATGCCGGCGTCGACTCGGGAGCGGCGCAGGTGCTGACGACCGGCATCGGTGCCTCGCCGGGTGCTGCGGCCGGTCACATCTGCTTCACGGCCGACGACGTCCTCGATACGGCCGATCGGGGCGAGCGGGCGCTGCTCGTGTGCAAGGAGACCTCGCCGGCCGACGAGATCGGGATGCGCCTGGCCGAGGGCATCCTCACCGCGACCGGTGGGATGGCGAGCCACGCCGCCGTGGTCGCGCGCGGGTGGGGAATTCCCGCGGTCTGCGGTGCCGAGGCCATGGTTTTCGGCGGCGATCACGTCACCATCGGCGATGTCACCCTTCGGGCCGGCGACCTCTTGACCATCCAGGGCGCCAGCGGCGAGGTCATGCTCGAAGCGGGCGAGGTCAGCGACGACGACGACGTTCCCGACCAGCTCGAGATACTCCTCGGCTGGGCCGACGAGATCCGGGGTGAGCGGCTCGGGATCCGGACGAACGCCGACACCGGCCCGGACGCGGCCCGCGCCCGCGAGTTCGGCGCGCAGGGCATCGGGTTGTGCCGAACCGAGCACATGTTCCTCGGCGCCCGGCTGCCGCTCGTGCAACGCATGATCCTCGCCACCACCGAGGACGAGGAGGCGGTCGCGCTCGAGGCGTTGCACCGGGTCCAACGCGAGGACTTCGTCGCCGTCCTCGAGGCCATGGACGGACTCCCGGTCACGGTCAGGCTGCTCGATCCGCCGCTGCACGAGTTCCTCCCCGACATCCGCGAGCTGGTTGCCGGTGATGCGCTCGGCACCCTCACCGCCGAGGAACGGGCCCTGTTCGACGCGGCCCGGTCCTGGGCCGAGGTCAATCCCATGCTCGGGACACGAGGCGTTCGGCTGGGCGTCATCAAGAACGGTCTGTATCGCATGCAGGTACGGGCGCTCTGCGACGCGGCCGGCGACCGCATCGCAGCCGGCGGGTCACCGGTTCTCGAGATCATGATCCCGCTGGTGGTCACCGGCCTCGAGCTCGCCCTCGTCCGCAGGTGGGTCAGGAGCGAGGTGGCAGCCGCCGAGCAGCGCATCGGTCACACCCTCGACGTGCGCATCGGCACGATGATCGAGACGCCGAGGGCGGCACTGTGCGCCGGCGACATCGCCGGCGAGGCCGACTTCTTCTCGTTCGGAACCAACGACTTGACCCAGATGGTCTTCGGGTTCAGCCGCGACGACGTCACCACCAGGGTGATCGCCCCCTACATCGAGCGCGGCCTCCTGGTCGGCGACCCGTTCGAGAGCCTCGACATCGACGGCGTCGGTGTACTCGTCGAACAGGGCGTGCGCTCCGGCCGGGCCGCGAAGGCCGACCTGAAGATCGGGGTCTGTGGCGAACACGGCGGCGACCCCGCCTCGATCGCGTTCTTCGTGGCCAGCGGCTTCGACTACGTGTCGTGTTCGCCGTTTCGTGTCCCGGTGGCCCGCCTGGCCGCGGCGCAGGCGATACTCGCGTCGTGACCGACCCGTCCGGTGTCGGGGGCC
>JAOTZB010000057.1 GCA_029861625.1 Acidimicrobiia bacterium | reverse complement strand
AGGCACGCGAGCGCGGGTACACCGAGACCCTCTTCGGGCGTCGCCGTCAGATCCCCGAGCTGAGCTCGAGCAACTTCCGCATCCGGCAGGCCGGCGAGCGCCAGGCGATGAACGCAGGGATCCAGGGCCTGGCCGCAGACATCTTCAAGGTCGCCCTCGTGCGGCTCGATCGTGCACTGACCGAGCAGCAGCGGGCCAGCCGCATCATTCTCCAGGTTCACGACGAGGTGATCCTCGAGGTGCCGCCGGCCGAGCACGACGACATGGCGCAGCTCGTGCCCGAGATCATGGGTGACGCCTTCGAGCTGCGGGTGCCGCTGGCCGTGAACCTGAGCTTCGGCCACACCTGGGCCGACGCCAAGTAGCGGTCATGGTCGATTCCGCTGGCCCCGAGCAACCCGGCGCCGGCCACTGGTTCGAGGCCCTGGCCGACCACATGGGGCCCGCGTATCTCAGGTACTCGTTCACGAAGGGCACCGAACAAGAGGTCGGGTTCCTCGTCGACGAGCTCGGGCTCGAGCCGGGCATGCGAGTGCTCGACGTCGGCTGCGGCCCCGGCCGTCATGCGCACGCGCTCGCGCGGCGTGGAGTCGAGGTCCACGGCATCGACATCAGCCGACGGTTCGTCGATCTGGCCCGGGCCGACGCGCCACCGGGCGCGACCTTCGAAGTGGTCGACGCGCGCTCGATGGACTTCGACTCTGAGTTCGATGCCGCGATCTCGCTGTGTCAGGGGGCGTTCGGGCTGGCTGCGCTCCCCGGACGACCGGTCCCTGTCGACGATCCCGACGGGAAGGTGCTCGATCGGATGGCGCGAGCGGTGCGGCCGGGAGGTGCCGTGGCGGTCAGCGCGTTCTCGAGCTACTTCCAGGTGAGGTACCTCGAGGAGCACGACGACTTCGACGCCGATCACGGTGTCAATCACGAGCTCGCCGAGGTCCGTGACGAGGCAGGCAACGTCGTGATGGCCGATGCGTGGACCAGCTGTTTCACCCCGCGGGAGCTGCGTCTGCTGGCAGCGCGCGCCGGGCTCGACGTCGGAGCCGTCTGGTCGGTCACACCTGGTGCGTACGGTCGCCGCCCACCGACGACCGAGAGCCCCGAGTTCTTGCTCGTCGCCAACCGCCACGACCCGGGCGACGCCTGACAGGCCTCACCCCGGTCGCGGAACGGTCGGTCGGTTCGACGTTGCCGGGCTCAGGTCACCTCGGCCATCGGCGTGCCGGCCTTCGCGATGAGACAGGAGATCGCCGTGCGGTCCGGGTCGAGCAACGTCTGCACGCCGTCGTGGTCGATGGTGGCCACGATGATGTCGCCGACCTCGTCGTGCACCTCGTCGAAGAGCCCGAATTTGATCATGCTCTGGCTCTGGCGTTGGTTGTCCTCGGTCGGGCTCACGTAGTGCACGGCGTCGACCTTGTAGCGGTGGATCAGGAACAGGTGCATGAGCGTCGTCAGTCGCTTCCGGCGGAGCGAGACGTCGAAGGTGTCCTGGTCGCGGACCGACAGGATGCTCCGACCACGACGATCATGGATGGTCGCGAAGATGAGATGCGAGAGCATCGTCTCGTCCTGGTCGACGACGGCCAGCTCGAGCAACTCGGAACCGGCGGTGTGCGGTCGCAGCACGACCGAGAGCGGGCCGCTGACTGCGTTGTGCGCAGCCCAGATCTCGAGCCATTCCTCGAGCAACCTCGTCGGCACCTCGGTCTGCACCAGGTGCTGATGTTGCGTCGAGCCTGCGCCCATCGCCTTGGTGGTGGAGGTGCGGCCCGACGAGGCCGACAACGCGCCGTCGAGGCGAGGTCCGCCGACCAGTGTCTGCGGGGTCTTGTAGGGCGACTCGAGCAACCGGAACTTCCGTTGGAGCCGGGCCAGGGCGAGCATGCCGTCCTGGCGGAGCGCGGTGGCGAACTCCTCGCCGGCCAACCCGTCGATCTGATGGCCGCCGTAGGTGATGAAGTTGAAGACGAAGCCGAGCTTGCCGAGCTCTTGGGGGAACTGACGCATCTCGTCGTCGGTCATGCCGGTGGTGTCCCAGTTGAACGACGGTGACAGGTTGTAGGCCAGCATCTGGTCGGGGAAGACCTCGTGGATGGCGTCGGCGAATCGTTTGGCGTCGTGCAGGTCGGCGGTCTTGGTCTCCATCCACAAGAGATCGGCGAAGGGGGCCGCGGCGAGCGACTTGGCGATGGCGTAGTCGATACCGCCCTGGACCTGGTAATAGCCCTCGGGCGTCTTGGCCAGCTCGCAGTCCCAGATCGGTCGGATCCCCATCTCGCGAGCCTTGCGTTTCATCGTCGACAGTGACGAACGCTCTGCGAAGCGGAGCCACTCGTCGACCGAGAGCTCGAAGCGTTCGTTCTCGCTCTCCCGGAACTCCATGACGCCGGCGACCGCGTTGGCGTAGGTCTTGAGCCCGGCCTCTGAGTGCCACGCCTCGACGAAGGCGTCGGCGGCCTTGTCGAGGGCTGTCTCCGGCGTGAGGTCGCCGCCGCGCAGCAGCGAGGCGGCCAGGTCGTCCACCACGGCCAGCACGCCGGTTCCCTGGAGCCAGTCGTCCGCCTCGGCGTACTCCTCGTCGCTGACGGCATAGAGCCTGTGACCCGACAGCTCCTCGATCCCGGCATCGTGGAAGCGCCGCAGCAGCGAGAGGAAGCCGATCTTGTAGGACGGCAGGTCGATCTTGGTGGCGCCGAGGATGAATGCCTGATCACGCTCGTCGCTGCGCCCGTCGAGGAGCGTCGCCGATTCGGCATCGGTGCGGGCGACGATGATGCCGGGCACGCCCATGATGTCGAGCTGGAACCGTGCCGCGTTCAGACGCTTGATCTGCTCGTCGCTCGGCACGAGCACCTTGCCACCTTGGTGGCCGCATTTCTTGGCCCCCGGCTTCTGGTCCTCGATGTGGTAGCCCGGCACGCCGGCCTCGACGAAGCGTCGGATCAGGTTGCGGACGTGTGCGTCACCGCCGTGTCCGGTGTCGGCGTCGGCAATGATGAACGGCAGATAGCTGACCTCACAGTTCGCCTCCCGCTCGGCATCGGTCATGCGGGATCGTGCGAAGCGCTGGTTCTTGTCGGCGGTGAGCAGGGCACGGACGATGACCGACGCCTCGTCGGGCACCTGGTTCAGCGGGTAGCTGGCCAGGTCGGGCCCGGGGTCCTCGGTGACCGAACCCTTGGCCGAGGTGGCCCAACCCCCGAGGTAGATGCCCTCGATGCCGAGTCGCTTCATGGCGACCGCCTGACCCGGCGAGTATGGCCCGAAAGTCGTGATCGACTTCCGCTGGTCGAAGAGCGCGCGCAGCCGCTCGTGGAACTGCCCGGCCGCCGTCCGGGCCACCGTGTGGTCGGCCGGGATCGTGCCGCGTTGTTCGACGACCTGCCGGGCCGAGTACAGCCGGGTGGTCTGGTCGAAGCGCGGTTCCGAGAACCACTCCTCGGTGGTGCGGATCTCATCGTCGAAGCTGGTGGGGTTCATGATGACCTCGGTTGGGGATCGGGGAGCTCGGCGTTGGTGAGTGGGCTGAAGTCGATGTTCTCGGTGATGCGGGTTCGGTCGGTGCGAAACGCGCCCAGGTAGCGCTCGATGCGGGCGACGGCGATGTCCAGGTCGTGATTGTCGAGGTTGATGTTCAGCAGGTCGATGTACCAGGGCGGCTTGATGTCGTTGTGCACGTAGGCAGCGACGATCGCCCTGGCGATCGGCAGCGTCGTCTGCTTGGAGTCGTCGTGGACGTCGCGATCGTCGGCCCGGAGCAACTTGTCGTACTCCTCGTCGAGGAGGCGCTCGAAGAGCTCGGCACCGAACGGTTCCCCTGCCTCGGTCGCCGTCTCGACGTCGCCATCGGTGAGGGTTGCGCCCTTGTGGATCCACTCCCAGAGGATGCTGAGGCGGATCTCGCCGGTGGCCATGTCCTCCATCAGGTACAACACGTCGTCGTCCCCGAAGTGATCGGCCGGCTTGAGGGCCGCGGCCTGCATGCCCTGACCGAACGCGTTCCCGTATTGCAGCGCGACGCTGAGGAGGTCGCGCGCCCCGCGGACCGTGCGAGGGGCGGGCTCGAGGGCGAGTAGCCCGGCGGCGTCCTCGTCAGTGTATGTGAGCGGTGGGAACTCTCGTCCGAGCTGGTTGTCCTCCCCGACGCGCTCCCACACCGGGCGGACGATGTGGACCATCTTCCAATGGGCCACCCACTTGCCGCTCGCTCCCGCGCGCTGCTCGCGCTCACCGCCGGCCACGGCTCTGGCCATGCCGGTTGCGACGCCCTCGTCGGAGCCGACGGGGATGTTCGGCTCCATGCCGCCTTGCCACAGAGCTGACCGTCCGTTGGCGTCAGGCGTGTTGACAGCCCGCCGAACCCGGTCCTCGTAGGCCTTCATGTACCCGTAGGTCATCGTTATCGCGTCGATGTTCGGGTTGACGAGCGTGGGTTCCCACGCCATGGCGTCGGCGACGCTGTTGATGTAGTCCCAGCGCCCGGTGTTGAATCCGACGAAGTGGGTGCCGAGCGCGGCGCGGATCTCCATCAGCTGGAACGAGGCCTCGAGCTGTTCGACCAGCACGTAGGTCTTGATCGTGCCGGTACCGAGGTCGAGATGGTCCTCGAGTCGGCAGAGCATGTCGTTCCACAGCGCGGCCTCTTCGGCTGTCTGGATCTTGGGGATGTACAACACGATCGACGAGCCGGCGTCGATGAGGTTCGCGGCGTTGTTGGTGACGTACAACGCGAGGTCGACGATGGAGGCCGAGAAACCCGATCCGTCGGCGGAGCGGATGTGCCGGTCGTCGAGGTGAAGGCCCCGCGCGCGGAAGATCTTGGTGGTGACGTCGAGCTGGCGCTGCCAATCGTCGATGATGGGGTGTCCGAGGAACCTGGTGGCCCAGTCGTTCATGTCCGACGCCACCTGCTCGGCAACGCTCGAGAAGACGGGGTCGCGCGCAATGGCCAGCTTCAGGTTCCGCTGGTTGTCCAGCGACATGGTCGAGGTCTGGCCGAGCGCGTCCTCGCCGTCGAACATCCAGCCGTCGGCGCCCGACAAGAGGGCGTATGCGACGTTGCGGATGCTGCTCTCGAGTGGTGCATCGGGCTTGGCCGCCGGCCCGGTGCCCTGGACCCACTGGCGACGGAGGTCGGCCGGGATCTCGCTGCCGGTGAATCGTCCGTCGCGAGCGTCCTGCGCGGTGATGCCGCTGCGGCCGACGATGTCGGTGGCGGGGAGGAAGCCGATGCGCTCGTGGTTCTCCGCTCGTAGGGCTCGGCGCTCGATCCGGGCCGCCATCAATGTCCGGCGGCGTGCGTCGAGGTCGGCGAGGGTCGAGATCGCGGCCATCGCTTCGGGCGTGACGACGTCGGGGTAGACCGTCGTGAGGCCATCGCGGGCTTCGATCCCGATGGGGCGGGTGTGGGTGGGAACGAGCTGCATCAGAATGGGATTCTTGCGATCTTGATGCAAGATCACAAGGTCTTCTGCGTTGAACATGGCGGTGATCTCGTGATTTCGAGAAGATCGATCGATATTTCGCCTTGCGGTCGGCCCTGGGCGCGGGTCTCGACCGACCCGTCACAGGCGATCGAGACAGCGGAGCCGACTCCCGTGGGCCGAGGCGGAGTGATCTCGGCGGGGTCTGGTTAGCCTTGACGGGTCCCTATCCATCGACTGCTCTCCGCGGTGCCGCCAGCATCGACGAGGGTTCCATCAAAGGCCTACTCCGTGTCCGACGAAACAACGACCCTTCCCGCCCCCGACGTCGAAACCGACCCATCGGCGGCTGTCCCCGATCTTCCGGCTCCGGTGGCCGGCATGGGGACCTTCAACGACGACGGCAGCTACACGCCACGTCAGATCATCGACGACGATCTCGGTGGCCTGTCGATGGACGATGCCTACGACCAGACCATGGTGTCGGTCGAGGACGGCCAGCTGGTCGAGGGCGCGGTCGTGAAGATCGACCTCGACGAGGTGCTGCTCGACATCGGCTTCAAGTCCGAGGGCGTGATCCCGGCCCGCGAGCTGTCGATCCGCAACGACATCGACCCCAACGAGGTCGTGACCCTCGGCGAGAAGATCGAAGCCCTCGTGCTGCAGAAGGAGGACAAGGAAGGCCGCCTTGTCCTGTCGAAGAAGCGGGCCCAGTACGAGCGGGCCTGGGGCAAGATCGAGCAGATCAAAGCCGACGAAGGCGTCGTCAAGGGTCTGGTCATCGAGGTCGTCAAGGGTGGCCTCATCGTCGACATCGGACTGCGCGGGTTCCTGCCGGCCTCACTCGTCGAGCTGCGCCGGGTGCGCGACCTCCAGCCCTATGTGGGCCGTGAGCTCGAGGCCAAGATCATCGAGCTCGACAAGAACCGGAACAACGTCGTGCTCTCGCGGCGGGCCTGGCTCGAGGAGACCCAGAAGGAACAGCGCGAAGAATTCCTCGACAACCTCAAGCCCGGCGAGCGCCGCAAGGGTGTCGTCTCGTCGGTCGTGAACTTCGGCGCCTTCGTCGACCTCGGCGGTATGGACGGCCTCGTGCACGTCTCCGAGCTGTCGTGGAAGCACGTCGACCACCCGAGCGACGTCGTCACGGTCGGCGACGAGATCGACATCGAGGTACTCGAGGTCGATCTCGACCGCGAACGAATCAGCCTCTCGCTGAAGGCCACACAGCAGGATCCGTGGCAGGAGTTCGCGTCGGCCCACCAGGTCGGCGAGCTCGTCTACGGCCGGGTCACCAAGCTCGTGCCCTTCGGTGCGTTCGTCCAGGTCGGCGAGAGCATCGAGGGTCTCGTACACATCTCGGAGATGTCGGCCCACCACGTCGAGCTGCCCGAGCAGGTGGTCACCCCCGGCGAGGAGCTGTGGGTCAAGATCATCGATCTCGACCTCCAGCGCCGTCGCATCAGTCTCTCCATCAAGCAGGCGGCCGAAGGTGGCATCGTCGCCGCCGAGTACCAGGAACACTTCGGCGAGCACGCGTTCGACGACGCCGGCAACTACATCGGCGGAACCGAGTCGGGCGGCGACTACAACGCCGAGGAGGCCTGGTCGGAGTACTACGAGGAGTCGGCCGCGCCGTCAGCCGATGCCGCCGCCGACGCGCCGCCGTCAGCCGATGCCGCCGTCGGCGATGTTGCTGTTGCGGCGGAAGCGCCGTCAGCCGATGCCGCCATCGGCGATGTTGCTGTTGCGGCGGAAGCGCCTGACACCGGCGACGATGTGGCTGCGGCGCCTTCCGCCGAAGCACCGCCGGTCGACGAGGCCGCGGTCGGCGATCTCGAAGCCTGAACCGGTCTCGTCGTCACATCGGGGCGGCGCGAGCGAGCGGAACGTACGCGAACGAGCCGGCAGCACTGCTGCCGGCTCGTTTCGCGTCACCGCCCAGGGTGCACCGACTGCGAAGGGGGGTCAGCGCAGATCGATGAGGCCGAGACGGACCGCTCTGAGGACGGCTTGGGTTCGATCCCGAGCGTCGAGCTTGCTGTAGATCGAGGCGAGATGGTTCTTAACGGTCTTCTGGCTGATGAACAACTGCTCTGCGACCTCGGGGGTCGAACAACCGTCGGCGATCAGCTGGAGGACTTCACTCTCCCGCTTCGAGATGGGTCGCACATTGGCGGTGGCGGTTGCCATGACCGAGCCGGCAGTTGTCGGACTCGAGCTGCTCACCGAGCCGTTCGCGACTTGGGTCTGACCCGTGCCGGGGGAGCCATTGGTCTGGCTCATCATGCCTCGGGCCTCGGCGAGCAGTGCCGGCTTGAGCTCCTTGGAGACGACGGTCTCGCCCCGACGCACTCGTTGCAGGCTCATCGCAAGATCGTCGACCGACGCCGACTTGAGCAGGTAGCCGGTGGCGCCGGCACGAAATGCACCGGTCAGCGTCGACGTGTCGCGCTCGTTGGTCAGCATCAGGACCCGGAGGTGGGGGTCGTTGTGGGTCACCCGGCGGCATGCGTCGATGCCGCTGAGGATGGGGAGCCGGGCTTCCATGACCACGATGTCGGGTCGCAGCTCGGCCGCGGCTCGCACGGTGGCCTCGCCGTCGGCCACCTGGGCCACGACATCGAGGCCGCGCTCGATGAGAGCGGCAGCGAGGGCCTGACGCACCATTGTCTGGTCGTCAGCGAGCATCACACGGGTCATCTCGGCGTTCCTTGATTGTGGACTCAGTGAGGTATCGGACGGTTCGGCTTGGGTATTTAGGAGAGATTCCGGTTATTGCGGCATGGGCCGAACGGCCCATGGGTGGGATCGCGCCGGGGTCCGGCGCCGCGGGTAGGGTTCCGCGCCGTGGTCGAGATCGGGCTCACCGGTGGTATCGGGTCGGGGAAGTCGACGGTCGCGGCCGGACTGGTCGAGCGGGGGGCCGTGCTCATCGACGCCGATCGGATCGTGCGCGAGCTCCAGGAACCGGGCGGAGCGGTGTTCGCGGCCATGGTCGAACGATTCGGTGCCGGCATCGTGGGTGCCGACGGGTCGCTCGACCGTCAGGCGGTCGCCGAGATCGTGTTCAACGACGCCGACGAGCTGACGGCGCTGAACAGCATCGTCCATCCTGCTGTCGGCGCGGAGATGAAGCGCCGGCGCGACGCGGAGGCGGGAACCGATGCGATCGTGATCGTCGACATCCCGCTGCTGGTGAACATCGACGGCGAGAAGAAGTCGCACTACGACTACCTGGCCGCCGTGATCGTGGTCGACACCGATCCCGAGGTCGCGGTCGAGCGACTCGTCGAGCTCCGGGGGTTCGATCGGGACGACGCGGTGGCGCGGGTGGAGAACCAGGCGTCGCGAGAGGCTCGCCTGGACCATGCCGACTTCGTGATCTACAACGGCGGCGAGCTCGGTGCGCTCGATGAGCAGCTCGACGCCTGCTGGACGTGGGCTCGATCGATCGCTCCGCACGACTGAGCCGGGTGGCTGTCACACGTCGTCGGTAGCATCGGCGGATGGCCGATCGCACCGGGAATCCCTTCGAGGTCGTCGCCGAGTTCGAGCCGGCCGGCGATCAACCCGCGGCCATCGAGGCGCTCAGTGCCGGTATCGAGCGGGGCGATCGCTTCCAGACCCTGCTCGGCATCACCGGCAGCGGCAAGAGCGCCACGGTCGCGTGGACCATTGCACAGGTGCAGCGCCCGACACTCGTCATCGCACCCAACAAGTCGCTGGCGGCCCAGCTGGCCAACGAGCTGCGCGAGTTCTTCCCGAACAACCGGGTCGAGTACTTCGTGAGCTACTACGACTACTACCAGCCCGAGGCATACATGCCGTCGAGCGACACGTACATCGAGAAGGATTCCTCGGTGAACGACGAGATCGACCGGCTGCGCCATTCGGCATCGTCGGCCCTGCTCACCCGCCGCGACGTCATCGTGGTGGCGTCGGTGTCGTGCATCTACGGCCTCGGGTCGCCGGCCGAGTACCAGGACAAGCTCCTCGTGTTGCGAGTGGGCGAGACCCACGACCAACGCGACATCCTCGGGCGGTTGGTCGACATGCAGTACGAGCGCAACGACATGAACCTCGTGCGCGGCAAGTTCCGGGTTCGGGGCGATGTGATCGAGGTGCACCCCGCGTACGACGAGAACGCCGTGCGTATCGAGATGTTCGGCGACGACATCGAGGCCATCACCGTCGTCGACACGCTCACCGGTGAGCGAGTCGAGTCGCTCACCGAGCTCGTCGTGTTCCCCGCGACGCACTACGTCGCGTCCGACGAGCGCATGAAGGCGGCGATCGAGCGCATCGAGGTCGAGCTCGCCGACCGTCTGGCCGACTTCGAGGAGGACAGCAAGCTGCTCGAAGCGCAACGCCTCCGTATGCGCACCGAGTACGACCTCGAGATGATGCAGGAGCTCGGCTACTGCAACGGCATAGAGAACTACTCGGCGCCCATCGACGGTCGGGCACCGGGCGAGGCGCCGTTCACGCTCATCGACTACTTCCCCGACGACTTCGTCACCGTCATCGACGAGAGCCATGTGGCCGTTCCCCAGCTGCACGGCCAGTACGAGGGCGACCGGAGCCGCAAGCAGACACTGATCGAGCACGGCTTCCGTCTGCCCTCTGCCGCCGACAACCGGCCGCTGCAGTTCGAGGAGATCATGGAGCGTCTCGGGCAGGTGCTCTTCTTGTCGGCCACACCGGGGGGCTACGAGCTCGAGGTGTCCGACCAGGTCGTCGAGCAGATCGTGCGGCCGACGGGCCTCGTCGATCCAGAGGTCGTGGTCAAGCCCACCAAGGGCCAGATCGACGACCTGCTCGAGAACATCAGGGCCGAGATCGCCAACGAACACCGCGTCCTGGTCACCACCCTCACCAAGAAGATGGCCGAGGATCTCACCGACTATCTCCTCGAGCTGGGCGTGCGCGTTCGGTACCTGCACAGCGAGGTCGACACGATCCAACGCATCGAGATCCTCCGCGACCTGCGGCTCGGCGAGTTCGACGTGTTGGTCGGCATCAACCTCCTCCGCGAGGGGCTCGATCTGCCCGAGGTCTCCCTCGTCGCCATCCTCGACGCCGACAAGGAGGGTTTCCTGCGCAGCGAGACATCGCTCATCCAGACCATGGGGCGCGCCGCTCGCAACGTCGAGGGTCGGGTGGTGATGTACGCCGATCGTATGACCGACTCGATGCAGCGAGCGCTGTCGGAGACGAACCGGCGGCGCGGGCTCCAGCAGGCGTACAACGAGGCCAACGGCATCGACCCCCAGACGATCCGCAAGGCGGTCACGGACATCCTCTCGTACCTCCGGCCGGCCGAGACGGCGCCCGTTCCCGGGGCCGACAAACGTTCGCGGCGACGCGACGACCAGCGTCGTGCCGTCGAAGATCTCGCCGATCTTCCATCCGACCAGCTCGCTCGCCTGATCAGTACGCTCGAAGAAGAGATGCACGAGGCATCGGCCGAGCTCCGGTTCGAATACGCGGCTCGGTTGCGCGATGAGATCAAGGATCTCAAGCGCGAGCTGCGAGAGGTCGGATGACAGGAACCACCACGTGAGAATGCGCAAGCTGTTGTCGGGTATCGCTGCGGTCGGCGCCGCCGCGGTGGGAGTCGCGGCGGCGGTGAAGAGCCGCGCACCGGGGTTCGACACTGCCACGGCACCGGTGTCGCACACCGATCGCACCGGTCGCAACAAACGTTTCGTGGGCATGAGCGGAAAGGCCGGGGCCGGTTACGCGGCCCACAAGGCCCGTCGGGTGTTCGCGGGAGCCGAGCGGCGCGATGAGCTCGACCGGCGATTCGAGGTCAAGACGGCCGAACAGGTCGTCGAGACCCTCGGCGAGATGAAGGGCGCGTTGATGAAGATCGGCCAGATGGCGAGCTTCCTCGATCAGGGCATGCCCGATCACGTGCGCGAGGTCCTCGCGCAGCTCCAGCAGAACGCGCCACCGATGAGCGTCGAGCTGGTCGAACAGGCCGTGGTCGACGAGCTCGGGTCGAAGCCCGCCGACATCTTCGCCGAGTTCGACCCCGAGCCCATCGCGGCCGCATCGATCGGTCAAGTCCACCGGGCGATCACCCACGACGGTCGTGCGGTCGCGGTGAAGGTGCAGTACCCGGGCGTCGACGAGGCCATCGAGAGCGATCTCGCCAACGCCGATGCCCTCTTCATCGGGCTCCAGGCGCTGTTCCCCGGGCTCGACCCCGAGTCGATCGCGGCCGAGCTCCGCGCCCGGATCCTCGAGGAGCTCGACTACGAACACGAGGCGGCCAACCAGCAGCACTTCGCCGACTACTACCGAGAACATCCGTTCATCCACGTGCCGAGCGTGCTCCCCGAGCACAGCACCCGGCGCGTGCTCACCACCGAGCTGGCCAACGGCGCGCGGTTCTCCGAGGTCGTCGCCACCTGGAGCCAGGAAGAGCGGAACCTCGCGGCCGAGACGCTGTACCGCTTCGCCTTCGGCGGCATCTACCGGCTGCAGGCCTTCAACGGCGATCCGCATCCGGGCAACTACCTGTTTCGGCCGGGCGGCGAGGTCGTCTTCCTCGATTTCGGACTCGTGAAACGTTTCGACGATGCTGCTCTCGACGGCTTCGAACGGCTCATCACCGCGATGGTCATCGACGGCGACGCGTCCCGGTTCCGTGGCGTCATCGAGGAGCTCGGCCTGCTGAAGCCCGACCAACCGTTCTCCGACCAGCTCGTGAACGACTACTTCGGTCACTTCTACGACTTCGTGGTGAAGGACGGCGTGAACACCATCACGTCCGACTATGCCGCGGCCACGGTGCGCCATATCTTCGACACCAGCGGTCCGTTCGCCGAGATCCGCCAGAACGCCAACGTTCCTCCCGACTTCGTCATTCTCCAACGGATCAACCTCGGGCTGTTCGCGCTGTTCGGCGAGCTCAACGCAACCGCCAACTGGCGTGGCGTCGCCGAGGAGCTGTGGCCCTGGACCGACGGGCCGCCGGCCACGCCGATGGGTGAGGCCCTCCTCCAATGGCGGCGTGCCCACGAGGATTGGGAGCCCACGCGGGGCTGACGTCCTCTCGTCGCGCCCGCTCCTCGTGGTCACGGAGTGGGTCGTTGGGCCCAAAACGCCAGGATTTCGGGTGCAGCGTAAGGTAGTTCCGCTCATTTCGTCCGATCGCTCAAGTTCGCACACTTGTTGCCGACTGGGGACCGCGAGTAGGGCCATCGAGGATGAGGGCGAATACATGACTGTTCAGTGGGCTGACTTCGGCATGACATGGTTCAGAGGCACGCGCCTCGGCCACAAGGTTGCATCAGTGCTTCTCGCGCTGGTGCTGGTCGTCGCCATGGTGCCCGAGGCATCGGCAGAGACCACGAGCGCCTTCGACGAGTTCCCGGACTCGATGTCGTTGGCGCGTGTGAATGTGGCGATTGGTGCCGATGTGGTGCATGCCGCCGGTTATACGGGTGCGGGTATTGATGTGGCGGTGATCGACACCGGTGTGAACAATGTTCCGGGGTTGGCGTCGGCCGGCAAGATCGTCGATGCCATCGATTTGTCGTTCGATGCGGGTGATGAGGCGCTTCGGTACCGTGATCTGTACGGGCATGGCACGGTCATGGCCGGCATCATTGCCGGTGACGCGGCCAGCGGGAGCGAGTTGACCGAGGGTGTTGCTCCTGGCGCACGGATCGTCAACGTCAAGGTCGGGGCCGGTGACGGCACCGTTGACGTGACTCAGGTGATCGCCGGCATCGACTGGGTTATCCAGCATCGCAACGATGCGGGGATGAATATTCGGGTGATCAGTCTGGCGTTCGGTACTGACGCTGATGTCGACTGGCACTCTGATCCGCTGGTGCACGCGGTGGAGAACGCCTGGCGTGCCGGCATCGTCGTGGTCGTCGCAGGCGGCAACGACGGCAAGACCGAGGGCCACCTCGGAAACCCGGCTCTCGATCCGTATGTGATCGCCGTCGGCGCCGCGTCCTACGAGTGGGGTGCGAACAAGCCGTGGACGGTTCCGTCCTGGTCCAGCGTCGGCAACCAAAGCCGTCCGATCGACGTGATCGCTCCCGGGGCCCTCATCATCGGACCGAGGGTGCCCGGCTCGTACCTCGATCTCGGCTACCCCGGTGCAGCCAAGACTTCCACGACCGGCGAGACCTTCTTCCGGGGTTCGGGCACCTCCCAGGCCCAGGCGGTCGTCGCCGGATCTGTCGCCCTCATGCTTCAGGCCAACCCGGCGCTCACCCCCGACGAGGTCAAGGCCAGCCTCGAGGACTCGGCGATCAGGGTCCCCGGTCCGGTGACCAGGACCGGTGAGGGAGCGATCGATCTTCCGGCCGCGATCGGCACGCCTTCGTTCGGCGCAACGCAGAATCACGGGACCTCGAACGGGCTCGGCTCGATCCAGGCCGCTCGTGGATCGCTGCCCGGCCCCGTCACCGGTGAGGCGCACGCCTTCGACGGTGCATGGGACGGTGCGACCTGGACCGGTGCGACCTGGACCGGTGCGACCTGGACCAACGAGACCTGGAACGGTGCGACCTGGACCGGCGGCACCTGGATGGGTGCGACCTGGACCGGTGCGACCTGGACCGGTGCGACCTGGACCGGTGCAACCTGGACCTCCAACGGCTGGACCGGTGCGACCTGGACCGGTGCGACCTGGACGGGTGCGACCTGGACCGGTGCGACCTGGACGGGTGCGACCTGGACGGGTGCGACCTGGACGGGTGCGACCTGGACCGGTGCAACCTGGTCCTCGCTGCTCTGGCAGTGACCCCTGCGCCGACCCCGAACACGATGTGACTCCTGAGACTGCCCGGGCAACCACGCCCGGGCAGTCTCGCGGCATTGCCGACTGCTGGGTCACGAGGCCCACGTTCCCGGCGTTTCCTGCTCGTCCGGGGGTACATCCGCTTATTTCAACCGAACGCTCATTTCCGCATACTTGAAACCGACAGAGAATCCTGAGTAGGGCAAATCCAAAGACAAGGGCGAATTTGATGAATGTCCAGTGGGCGGACTTCGGCATGACATGGTTCAGAGGCACGCGCCTCGGCCACAAGGCTGCATCGGCGCTGGTGGCGCTGATGCTGATCGTCGCGTTCACGCCGACAGCATCCGCGAGCTACTTCGACTCCGATGCGCTTCTCGTGAGCTACGTGACCGAGTCGGCCTCGACGGGTTACACCTCACCGACGGGCCCGATGGCCGAGTTCCCGGACTCGATGTCGTTGGCGCGTGTGAATGTGGCGATTGGTGCCGATGTGGTGCATGCCGCCGGTTATACGGGTGCGGGTATTGATGTGGCGGTGATCGACACCGGTGTGAACAATGTT
>JAOTZB010000344.1 GCA_029861625.1 Acidimicrobiia bacterium | reverse complement strand
GACCGCGGAACCCACGCCGACCGCGGAACCCACGCCGGCCCCGAACCCCACGCCGGTTCCACCGCCGCCCGCGCCCTCACAGACCCCGGTCCCGGCGACGCCCAAGCCCACACCGACACCGGTCCCACCGACGCCCACACCCGCACCGACACCCGATCCGTCGGCGACCGTGGCCCCGAGGGTGACGCCGCCCCCATCGGGCTGACCGAACCGACGTCGGACATCGACGGTCGGGGCCGACTCGTGTCGGCATCGACCGACTTGGACATGACGGTCTCCGAGGTGCGAATCGCGGTACCCCGTACGGGATTTGAACCCGTGTTACCGGCGTGAGAGGCCGGCGTCCTAGGCCGCTAGACGAACGGGGCCGATGTGAACTGGGAAGCCTAGCGACTACCGCAGGAATTGCTCGGGGGGGAGGACTCGAACCCCCAACGACTGGACCAGAACCAGCTGTGTTGCCTATTACACCACCCCCGAAGGGCAGCCCCGGAGGGCAGGCGTACGAGCCTAGCGGCCCCTTCGGGGCCCGCGGTACCCGGGTTCGCTCACGTGAGATTCGAGATGCGGCGGAATCCCAGCAGCCGTCCGACCGACACCGCCGCGGTCTCGCGGACCAGTTGTCGAACGCTCGAATCGACGTCGGCCGGCGACGAATACGCCTCGAGGCCGACGGCATCGGCCATCAGCTCGGCGCGGTACGAATGGTACGGGTCCGAGACGAGCAACACGCTGTTCATGGCCCTCGCGTCGAGCACCGCGACGGTAGCAGTGAGCTGTTCCCAGGTGTTCGAGCCGTCAACGACCACGAGGAGCGACTCGTCCGGGACGCCGAGATCGCGGAGGAAGTCGTAACCGGCGAATCCCTCGGTGAACCGGTCGCCGAGCTGGTTCGAGCCCGTCGTGACGATGACGTCTGCATATCCGTCGGCGAAGAGCTGGTTCGCCTGACGGAGGCGGGCCTCGAACACCGGTGAGGGCTGTCCGTCGTACTGGGCGGCTCCGAGCACGACGATCGCGTCGACCGGGCGCCGTTCGTCGACCGTTGTCGCTCGCCAGACCTGGACGAATGTGACACCGACGTAGAGCGCGCAGAGCGCGGCCAATCCGGCAATGACGCGCACGACGATGCGGCCGGTTCGGCGGGGCGGGGGCGGCGCCGGGGGGATGTCGTCCTCCACGATTCGAGTGTCGCACACCGCGGCCGCCACCGGCCGGCACCGTGCGCTCGGCGGCATCGACTGGAGACCGTCGGACCGGTCCTTCGAGTAGTTTCATGCACACGGGAGGTGCGGATCTTGGAAGCGGTGGAACGAACGACTGTCCCTGCGCCCGGCTTCGACTACTACGGCAACTACGTGTCGTGGGTGTCGTTCGATCAGGTCAACTTCCACCTGAACCGCCTCGTCTCCGGTCACCCGATCCAGAACTGGGTCCACTTCCTGCGCGACAACCACCCGACCTTCGACTCGGCGCTGTCGATGAACTGCGGCAACGGGTGGGTCGATCGTGAGCTGTTCCGCGAGGGGGTCGTCCGAGAGGTCGTCGGCGTCGACATCGACGACGGGATCCTGGAGGAGGCTCGTCGTGAGGCCGCCGAGGTCGGCCTGCCGGCGCGCTACGAGTGCATGGACGTCAACCGATCCGACCTTCCGCACGGACCGTACGACCTCGTCGTGAACTTCGCCGCGTTGCACCACGTGTCGCTGATCGACCGGGTCGTCCGCGGTATTCACCGGAGCCTCGCTCCTGGGGGTCTCCTCGTGCACTACGACTACACCGGACCGCACCGCAATCAGTACTCGACCGAGGCGTGGTCGGCCACGATCGAGCTGAACGAGTCGCTGCCGGCCGATCTGCGCAACGACGGCCTGTGCTACCCGCACTTGCCGACGATGCTGGCAGTCGATCCCACCGAGGCCGTGCACTCCGAGCTGATGCTGGAGACCTTCGGGCGATACTTCGACTTCGAAACCCTCGTGCCGTTGGGCGGCGGTATTGCGTACCAGCTGCTGCACGAGAACAGCGCCCTGCACAGCAGGCGCGACACGTCGGAGGGTCGAGACGCACTCGAGCGGATCATTGCCGCCGATGTCGAGCTCACCGCAGGAGATCCGGCCCGATCACTGTTCACATTCGCGGTCCTCACGCCGAAGGCCGAGCTGCCCGGCGACGAGATCCTGGCCGGCTGGACCGAGCAGGAAGAACGACGCGAGACCGACGCCGCCGCCGCTGGTGGGCGGTACTACCCGCGGACGGCCTTCGGGGTCTCCTACGAGCTGCTCGCCGACGCCCGCTCGGAGGCAGTTATGAAGGCGGCCTCACTGGCCGAGGCCAACGAGACGCTCGAGCGCACGCATCCCACCCGCACGCGGGCAGTCATCCGTCGGGCCCGTCGGCGCCTCCGTGGCATCGCCGGGAGCGTGGTGCGGCGCTCGCGGCGGCTGGCCTCGACGGCGAGGAACATGTTCGGGCGCGACTGACGCCTCGGCCTCAGAACTTGAGGACGCCGCGGGCGAGCCTTCCCTCGTGCATGTCGTGCACGACCTGGTCGAACGCCTCGAGCGGGTAGGTCTCGGTGACGAGCTCGTCGAGCAGCAGCTGACCCGAGCGGTACAGACCGATCAGCTGCGGTATGTCGTGGTGGGGCCGTGAGCTGCCGTACCTGCAGCCGGTGATGGCTCGCTCGACCAGGTTGAGCTTGTTGATCGGGATGTCGAGCCTGGCGTCGGGCCCCGGTACCCCGACGACGACGCAGAGCCCGCCCCAGTCGAGGACGTCGACGGCATCGGAGACGACCGCAGGATGCCCGACACAGTCGTAGGAATACGCGACCCCACCCGCGCCCATGAACTGGGCGATGACATTCTCCTCGGTGGGCAGCGCGGCGCGCACCGCCTCGACCCCTCCTCCTTCGGATGCATCGATGAAGTGGGTGGCGCCGAACTGGCGCGCCAGCGCCTCCTTGCTCGGGTTCGTGTCGACCGCGATGATCGGCGCCGCGCCCTTGATGCGCAGCGCCTGGATCACGTTGAGACCGATACCTCCGACGCCGAACACCGCAGCCGCTTGTCCGGGCTCGACCGGCGTCTTGTTGAACACGGTGCCCACCCCGGTGATGACACCGCAGCCGATGAGACACGCCGACTCGAGCGGCACGTCGTCAGGGATCTTCACGGCCTGGATGGCTCGCACGACCGTTTCCTGCGCGAAGACCGACGTGGCGGCGAAGTCCCACGTGGGCTCACCGTCGAGAGTGAAGGCATGGCGCATGTTGCCGATGCTCGAGCGGCAGAACGTGGGATGTCCCGAGCTGCACCACTCGCAGTGACCACAGCTCGCCAATGTGCTCAACACCACGTGATCGCCGGGTTCCAGCGAGTCGACCTCGGATCCGACCTCGGAGATGATCCCGGCGCCCTCGTGGCCGAGCACGGCCGGCGCCTGCCACTTGATGGTGCCGTCGATGACGCTGAGGTCGCTGTGGCACACGCCGGCCGCGACCATCTCGACCTTCACTTCGGCGGGTCCGACCTCCTTGGTCTCGAGCCCCTCGCGAACGCCGGCGGTCTCACCGTCGTAGATGATGCCCTTCATGATCCTCCCCGGGTGGTCGGCGTCCCCAGCATCGCGGCCGGGAGGGCGCCATGACTAGCTCAGCTCGACCCGTGCGGCATCGAGCCGGCGCCGAACCTCGTCCTTCGGCAACAAGACGATCGACTCGAACAGCGGCGGGCCGACCGTTCGGCCCGTGACCGCGACCCGTATCGGCGCCTGGGCCTTGCCCAGCTTCAACCCGTTGGCCTCGCCGACGCGACCGACGAGCTCGTAGGCGCCGTCGTTGGTCCACGGGCACTCGTCGAGTCCGGCGAGCACACCATCGATCATCTCGACGGCGGCCGGCCCGTTGACCATCGTCTTCTCCCACGATGCCTCGTCGATCGGCGGCTCCGAGAGGAAGAGCCAGTCGACGAAGCTCCGGACATCGGCGAGGG
>JAOTZB010000345.1 GCA_029861625.1 Acidimicrobiia bacterium | reverse complement strand
GGCCGAGGTGACACCGAATCCCGCCACCCCGGACGAGTTGCACGACCTGTTGGCGCTGCTGGTCCTCACTCCGGCCCGCGCCGAGTGGCGCGCTCTCTTCGAACAACTGGCGGCCTGAGGCCGTGCCGTTTCGATCGATGCCGAACGAGGTGAGCTCTGGCACACCACCGAGGCCACCACCCGTGTCACCGTGCTTCGCACCGAGGTGCCCGACGCCGAGCACTTCCCCGAGCAGGTCGCGGCCGATGTCCTCCGCGGCCATCTCGACCTGGTGAGCCCTGCCACCGCTCCCGAGCTCGAGACGCACACCGGGCTGCGGTCCACGCTGGCCGCCGTCGCGCTGGCGCAGCTCGAAGCAGAAGGATTCGTCATCCAGGGTCACTTCCGCGATCCCGACTCGGTCGACGTCGAGTGGTGTTCCCGTCGGTTGTTGGCGCGGATGCACTCGTACTCACGCAAGCGTCGCCGTAGTTCGGTCACCTCGGCCAGCCCGCAGGACTTCGTACGATTCCTCCTGCGATGGCAGCATCTCGCGCCCGGCACACAGCTCCACGGCGCCGGCGGGCTGGCGCGGGTCATCGAGAAGCTCCAGGGCTTCCACGCAGCCGCCGCGGCCTGGGAACCGAATCTCCTGGCACCGCGCATCGGCGGCTACGACCCGGCCTGGCTCGATCGGTTCTGCCACGACGGGCAGGTGGTGTGGCTGCGTCTCGGTGCGCGTGCCACCGACGATCCCGACCGGCGTGGGTCGGGCCCGTCGAAGGCCACGCCCATCAGTGTGGTGTTCCGCGACGACCTGTCGTGGTTGTTGCAGGCGGTCCGCGGCGACAACCCGATCGCGCCGCCATCGGTCGGCGCCACCGCCGAGGTGGTCGACGTCCTCCGTTCGAGAGGAGCGCGATTCCTGCCCGAACTGGCGGCCGACACCGGTCGGCTCCGCACCGACGTCGAGACCGCGCTGTGGGACGGGGTTGCCCGTGGGCTGGTGACCGCCGACGGGTTCGAGTCGATTCGCGCGCTCGTGGCCGGGACCCGCTCGAACCGCCGCCGCGAGCGCCCGCTCAGCCGCATCCGGCGCGGCGTCGGCGCGTCGGGACAGGCGGCCGGACGCTGGCAGCTCATCGACGACCCCGCGCCGGTCGACGACCACCACGCCTTCGTCGAAGCGGTCGCCGAACAACTGCTCGTGCGATGGGGTGTCGTGTTCTACGACCTCTGTGCGCACGAGAACCTGGCGCTGCCATGGCGCGATCTCCAGTGGGCGCTCCGCCGCTTCGAGGACCGGGGTGTGGTGAAGGGCGGTCGGTTCGTCGCCGGATTCAGTGGCGAGCAGTTCGCGCTCCCCGAGGCCGTCGACGGCCTGCGAGCCACCCGGAAACAGCCGAAGAACGGCGAACGGGTGCGTGTGAACGCGTGCGATCCGTGCAACATCACCGGTGTGATCACCCACGGCGAGCGGGTCCCCGCCGTCCGCACGAACACGGTCACATTCGTCGACGGTGTCCCCGAGCCTCACGGCTGATCGATCACCGACCGGCTCGGGGCTCAGCGCGGCTTGCGTGCCACCAGGCGGGCCTCGTGACTGCCGCCGTCGTTCCAGCCCTCCTCGTGGTCGACGACCTCCAGCTCAGGCACGAGCGTGAGCAGCTCACCGTCGTCGAGCAGGAACCGCGCCGACGGCCGCTCGTTGCGCTCGAGGTTGGTTCTGGTCGCGATGCCGGCAACGAGGATGCCACCAGGCACCAGGGCATTCGCCATCGCGGCGAACAGCGGCCGATGCAGGTAATGGAAACAGCAGATGACATCCCACGGCCCGAGCGGGAACGGATCGTGTTGCAGATCGACTTCGATCGTGGCGAGCGTGAGCCTCGACCTCGCGGCCCGTTTCTCGGCCATCTCGATCGCAACCGAGGAGATCTCGGCGAGCGTGGTGTCGAGGCCGCGGGACGCGAGGACACAGGCGGCGCCGCCCCGACCGCCCGCCACGTCGATGGCCGAGCCCACGGTCGGCAGGTGGGGCAGAGCCCATGCGAGGGCACCAGGCGCGCCGTCGACGTCGTCGACATCGATGTAGCGAGCGTTCCAGCGATCGCGATCCGAGAGCGCATCGTCCATGGCGCAAGTGTGCCCCCTGATCGACCCCGTCTTCTAACCTCGCAGTCGTGCCGTACACCCCGATCGTCGGATCGCTCGCCTACGTGTTCGATCGCGAACGAGACGAGGTGCTGTTGGTCCACCGCACCGCCAGGGCCGACGACGAGCACTACGGGAAGTACAACGGTCTCGGCGGCAAGCTCGAGCGCATCGAGGACATCGTTGCCAACGTTCGACGTGAGCTCCACGAGGAGGCGGCCATCGCCGTCACCTCGCTCGCGCTACGTGGCACCATCAGCTGGCCGGGATTCGGACCGAATGGCGAGGATTGGCTCGGTTTCGTCTTCCTCGTCGACGGGTGGACGGGGACGGCACCGTTCTCGAACGACGAGGGCTCACTCGAGTGGGTGCCGCGCCAGCGTCTCCTCGATGCCTGTTCCGACGATGCCGAGGCGCGGGCCGCGGCCGCGCTGCCCATGTGGGAGGGCGACCGGTGGTTCGTCCCCATGGTCTTCGATGACGACCCGCGAGCGTTCCACGGCGTCATGCCCTACGACAACGGCTCGCCGACGGATTGGTGCCACGAGCGCCTCTAGTGACGAGGCGTGCCGGTCAGAACTGCTGGCCGCCGCTGCCCGGATCGGGGATACCTGGGTCGGGGATACCTGGGTCGGCGGTCCCTGGGTCGGGGATGCCCTGGCCGCCGGTGCCCGGGTCGGGGACGCCTGGGTCGGGGATGCCTGGGTCGGTGGTGGCGGCCGTCCGTGCGGCCCAGTCGGACGGCTTCTTCGCCGGGGCCAGCCCGGCCCACAACAAGCCGACCACCACACCGGCCACGATCACGATCGCCAGGGGTACCCAGTCGCCGAACGGGATGACCGAGAACAACACCGTGTAGATGGCGGCGCCGATACCGAGCAGGAGACCGTAGAGGCCGCCCCGCACGAGATGGCGTTGGACGACGGTGTCGGGGACAGCTCCGGTGCTCATCCTTCCCTCCAGGTGATCGCCGGTCGTGAGTTGAACAAGAGCCCCAGGATCCCGGCGCCGCCGAAGACGGCGGCGATGGCGCTCGGCACCGACAGGAGCGGGTTCCCGCCCTTGAACTCGACCCAGCCCTCCATGCGGCAGCTCGGCCCGTTCGCGGAGGTGAGCTCGCCCTCGCCCGGGAAGATGCCCGAGGGGCGCAGGGCGCTCGGGATCTCGGTCAGGTCGACCGAGCCGGCGTTGCGGTTGTTGCCCCCGGGATTGTCGTCACCACCCGAATCGAGGCTGATACCCGCGGTTTTGATGAACCAGGTGTGGTCCATCGGGCCATCACCCGACCGTGGGAGTCGGCCGAAGTAGATCACGGTCTCGTGGACCTCGAACGGGTTCGACTTGGTGAAGGCCCGCTGACCGACACTCGAACCGGCGATGTCGATGAGCTGGCCGTTGGGTCCGCCGCCCTCGTTCGACGGGATTCCGAGCGCCCCGTCCTTCAGGACACCGTTGTCGTCGAACGACAGCGCCATGCCGCTGCACTCGCCGATGAGCTTCGAGCTGTCGCTGATGCTGACCACCGTGTCGAGGCCGAGATTCTCGAGCTCTGCGGTAATGGCCGCGCCGAACAGCGGGTTCTCGGGTGTGAGATCGCGATCGCCGGGCTCACCCACGGGGATCTCCGGCACACCGTCGCCGTCGGAATCGGTGATGTCGGCAATCCCGTCGCCGTCGATGTCGACCGCGTAGAGCTCGAGCGAGTACTCGCTGAGCGTCTCGGGGATGATCGCGGTGTCCGGTGGCGGAACTCCGGCCCCGGCCGCCAGGGCCAGCGGCCAGAACGCGAGACCGGTGGCGACCGCACCGGCCGCGCACACTCGAAGTGGACGTGAACGCATGTCGTAACCCCCCCCCGGCGG
>JAOTZB010000343.1 GCA_029861625.1 Acidimicrobiia bacterium | reverse complement strand
CTGGACGGCTACGAGGTCTTCGACCCGATGTTCGGCTATCTGTTCAACTCGTACTACGAGGCCGTGGGTGTTCGTCATCCGAGGCCGAAACGGGGGTTGATCTCGAGACCGAGCGTCAACGACATCTCGATGTACCGCAACTACGTCGACGAAGCGATGCTCGTCTATCTCGCCGACAGCCCCGCCCGCCTCGACCTGGTCGAGCTGGGCCTCCATCACGAGCAACAACACCAAGAGCTGTTGTTGATGGACATCAAGCACGTGTTGAGCGTCAATCCACTGCGGCCCGCATACCGGAACAGGCCGATCCTCCCGACCGGCTCTGCACCCACCATGGAGTGGATCGGTCACGAGCGTGGCGTCCAGACCGTCGGACACAACGGCCACGGGTTCGGATTCGACAACGAGTTCCCGTCCCACGATGTCCTCTCCCAGCCATTCGAGCTCGGCTCGCGACTGGTGACCGCGGGCGAGTGGCTGGAGTTCATCGCCGACGGCGGCTACGACTCGGCCGAGCTGTGGCTCTCCGACGGATGGAACGCGGTGCAGCGCCACGAGTGGGACGCTCCGCTCTACTGGCGTCGCGACGGCGACGACTGGGAGGTCTTCTCCCTCGACGGACCGCGGCCTCTCGACCCGGCCGATCCGGTCTGCCACACCTCCTTCTACGAGGCCGACGCCTACGCCCGCTGGGCCGGGGCCCGTCTGCCCACCGAGTTCGAGTGGGAGATCGCCGCCGCCGGCGCCGACGCGGCCGGCAACCTTCTCGAAGGCGGAGAGCTCCATCCGCTCTCGGCATCGGGTGGGGGGCTCACGCAGCTGATCGGCGACACGTGGGAGTGGACGAGCAGCTCGTACTCGCCGTACCCGGGCTACGAGCCGGCCGCCGGCGCCGTCGGCGAGTACAACGGCAAGTTCATGATCAACCAGCAGGTCCTGCGGGGAGGCTGCGCCTTCACCCCGCCGGGCCACGTGCGCACGACCTACCGCAACTTCTTCTTCCCTCCCATGCGTTGGCAGATGTCGGGTCTCCGACTCTGCCGCGACGCATGACCACCGCGCCCGTCGAACCGATCATCGACGTCCACCTCGACCCGACGTGGGCGATACCTGCCCTGCGCGCCGATGTCGAGGAAGGCCTCACGTCGATGCCGAAGGAGCTGCCACCGAAGTGGTTCTACGACGAACGCGGCAGCGATCTCTTCGACGAGATCACCCGGTTGCCCGAGTACTACCCCACGCGCCGCGAGCGCGAGATCCTCACCCGCGAGGCTGCGACGATCGCCGCGGTGTCCGATGCCGACACCCTGGTCGAGCTCGGATCGGGAACGTCGGACAAGACACGGGTGCTGCTCGACGCTATGTGGGAGACGAGACAACTCGATCGGTTCGTCCCGTTCGACGTCTCGGAGGAGACATTGCGGTCGTCGGCGAAGGCGATCGCCCATGAGTACCCGGGCCTCCGCGTCCACGGGGTCGTCGGCGACTTCGAGCACCACCTCGCCACGATTCCGGCCGGTGGGCGCCGGCTCATGGTGCTGCTGGGTGGCACCATCGGGAACTTCACCCCGGTGCCGCGCCGCTGGTTCATCCGCTCGATCGCCGAGGCCATGGAGCCCGGCGATCACCTCCTGCTCGGCACCGACCTGGTGAAGGACCCCGACCGGCTCGAGGCCGCATATGACGACGCGGCAGGAGTCACCGCGGCGTTCAATCGCAATGTCCTGTACGTGATAAACGGCATGCTCGATGCCGACTTCGATCCCCAGGCATTCGCACACCGGTCGGTGTTCGACCGTGAGAACGAGTGGATCGAGATGCGACTCGTCTCCGAGACGGACCAGCGGGTGCACGTGGCCGGCCTCGGCCTCGTGGTCGACTTCGCCGCCGGTGAGGAAATGCGCACCGAGGTGAGCGCCAAGTTCCGTGTCGAACGAGTGGAGCGTGAGCTCGCCGAGGCCGACCTCCGGCTCGTGCACTGGTGGACCGATGCCGCCGGAGACTTCGGGGTCTCGCTCGCCGTCCGCGACTGACCGGAGCGGGAACAGAGCGGCTGTTCGGGCGTTGTAACTCACGACTGTCCAATAGCCGTTCGACCATTGATGACACCATGGTGATCGAACGGTCATCCTCGGAAAAAGGTGGCAATGGCTCTCGACCCCCAGCGGTGGACGCTCAAGACCCAAGAGGCATTCACGAGCGCAACCCAACACGCCCGCGATCGCAGCAATCCCGAGGTGACGCCCGAGCACCTACTCCTCGCGTTGGTCGGCCAGCCCGAGGGTGTGGTGCTGCCGGTCCTGCAACGGGTCGGCCGGGCGCCGGCCCAGCTCAAACGCGAGCTCGAGGATTCCCTGGCGAAGCTCCCGTCGGCGTACGGCGGCGACGCGCGGATGGCCCCGACTCTCACCCGCGTGTTCGACGACGCCGACCGAGTCCGACTCGAGCTCACCGACGAGTACCTCTCGACCGAGCATCTCCTCGTCGCGCTGGCCGACAGGGTCGACGTCGATCGCGACATGCTCCTGGCCGCGGTGCGCGAGACCAGGGGAAGCCATCGGGTCACCTCGCAGAATCCCGAGAACACCATCAACGCGCTGGAACAGTACGGGCGCGACCTCACCGCCGAGGCCCGCGACGGCAAGCTCGACCCGGTCATCGGGCGCGACGAGGAGATCCGCCGCACGATCCAGGTCCTGTCGCGGCGTACGAAGAACAACCCGGTGCTCATCGGCGAACCGGGCGTCGGCAAGACCGCGATCGTCGAAGGACTCGCCAATCGCATCGTCGAGGGCGACGTGCCCGACGGCCTCCGCGACAAGCGACTCATCTCCCTCGATCTGTCATCGATGGTTGCCGGCGCGAAGTACCGCGGCGAGTTCGAGGAGCGGTTGAAAGCCGTGCTGAAGGAGATCACCGATTCCGAGGGCGAGATCATCACGTTCCTCGACGAGCTCCACACCGTCGTGGGGGCCGGGGCAGCCGAGGGAGCGATGGACGCCGGCAACATGCTCAAGCCCATGCTGGCCCGGGGTGAGCTGCGCATGATCGGCGCCACCACGCTCGACGAGTTCCGCAAGCACATCGAGAAGGACGCGGCGCTCGAGCGTCGTTTCCAGCAGGTCTTCGTGGCCGAGCCTTCGGTCGAAGACGCGATCGCGATCCTGCGCGGACTCAAGGAGCGCTACGAGGTGCACCACGGGGTCCGTATCCAGGACGCCGCGATCGTGGCGGCCGCATGGCTGAGCGACCGCTATCTCACCGGCCGGTTCCTGCCCGACAAGGCCATCGACCTCGTCGACGAGTCGGCATCGAAGCTTCGCATCGAGATCGACTCGATGCCGACCGAGATCGATGTCATCGACCGCCGGATCCGTCAGCTCGAGATCGAACGGGTGGCCCTGGCTAAGGAGAGCGACACGGCATCGAAGGATCGGCTCGAGGTGCTCGACCGCGATCTGGCCGACCTGCGCGAGAGTCTGGCCGGCATGAAGGCGCACTGGCAGTCGGAGAAGGACGCGATCGACCGCATCCGGGTGCTGAAGGAGGAACACGAGAACCTGAGTGTCCAGGTCGAGCGCGAGGCCGATCTCGAGAAGGCAGCCGAGATCCGTTATGGCCGGCTTCCCGAGCTCGTTCGCGACATCGAGGCGGCCACCGAGGCGCTGGCCGAGCTCCAGGGCGAGCGCAGGATGTTGAAGGAAGAGGTCGACGAGGAGGACGTCGCCGAGGTCGTGTCGAAGTGGACCGGCGTTCCGGTGTCGCGGCTCATGGAGGGCGAGATGCAGAAGCTCCTCCGCCTCGAAGACGTCCTCGGCGAGCGGGTCGTCGGCCAGGACGCACCCGTGTCGGTCGTGGCCAACGCCATCCGTCGCAGCCGCGCCGGGTTGTCCGATCCGAACCGGCCCATCGGCAGCTTCTTGTTCATCGGCCCGACCGGAGTCGGCAAGACCGAGCTCGCCCGGACCCTCGCCGACTTCATGTTCGACGACGAACG
>JAOTZB010000342.1 GCA_029861625.1 Acidimicrobiia bacterium | reverse complement strand
CCGCAGCCGGTGTCCCCCGAGCCGGTGTCGCCCGAGCCGGTGTCGCCCGAGCCGCTCCAGCCCGGAGCTGCCTGCGAGCTCGGCTCGCATCCCGACTGCATCGACCCAGACGGCGACGGTCAAGGCACCTACCTGATCGGTGGAGCCGACTGCGTGGCTGCAGGGTTCGGGATGTGCGACGACCTCGACGGCGACGGTCGAGCTGGATACCCCGACAGCGGCTGAGCGCACCGCCCAGGCCGTCGCATGGCCCTCGACCTGAAGGCCGGTAGCCCGATCCAGTCCCGTCAATAGATGGGGCCGGATCGGGCTACCGCCGTCGTCTCGGGCCGATCGGCGTCCCAGAGTTCTCGGCCAGCCAGTCGATGCTGACCACCGACCTCGACCGGATCGCGAGGAGCGCTAGCAGGCGCCGCTGCCTGGGCCCGCCAATGCTGACCGGGCCGTCGACGTCGTCGACACCCATCCCGCCGAACAGCCTGATCAGCGACATTGCCTCGCGTGCCGTGGTCACAGGCCCGATGGCCCCACCTGTTGTGGCATGAACGAATTGTCCGAGGGCGACAGTGCAGCCGGATCAATGCCTACCTGTTGGAGGGACTGCGCGAGTACGCCGTCGCCGGCGGCCCCCGGACAGCCGACACGGAATCGGCCGAAGCTCGAGCAGGGAGTTCCTACTCGAGCGCCGCCTCTACCGATCACATCGCACCGGGGCAGTCGTCGACGAGAAGATGACACGACTGTCGGATGACACGGTCGGCGTGGGGAACGATGAGGGCCTGGCTGTACCAGGCGGTGTTCGATCCGTTGTGGGAGGTGGCCGACGCATTCGGGCCCCTAGCACGAGCCATCCCGGTGCACGCATCGACCAGATCAGTGCAGCCGACCCGCACAACCTCGAGCCGGGGACGGGTGAGCCATCCAACCCGGAATCCAATCCACTCGCCGGACGGCGTGAAACCATCTGGCGGATCCCGACCGACGTGATGTGACGGCCGTGTTCGTGACGTCCTCCCCTTACGCCCTCAGCTCCCGTGACGCATCGTGATGCGCAGATAGGAGGAATCATGATGAGGCTGCGGCTGGCCCCATGGGCGGTCTGTGTTCTGAGTGCCGTCATGCTGTTGGCGGCTTCCTGTTCGGATTCTGGTTCCGATGATGCGGTGGAACAGCAGTTGAGCGAGGTCACGGCGGAACGCGACGCGCTGCAAGCCCAGCTCGACCGAGCCGCAGAACGATACGACAAGACGGCCGAGGTGAAGGCCGGAGTCAGGGAGATCCTCGACAACCCCGAGGCCTTCGGCAGCGAGGACGAAGTTGCCGATCTACTCGCCGTCTACGCCACAGAAGCCGCCGTCATGGAAGACGACGTGTTCGGCTCGGTCCCGATGAGGCAGGCCTGGTTCCGGACTCTCTACTCCGATGCCATGGACGCGGAGATCGAGATCCTGCATCAGTGGATCTCCGAGGACGGTTCGGAGAGTGGTGGCGTCTGTGTATGGCGGGGCACGAACCAAGCCGGGAACCCGTTCGAACTGATCGGCCTCACCGTGGATACCCACGACGAGGAAGGCCGCGTCGCCCATGAGCTCGTCATCTACCCGTACCCCGATGAGTACGTCGACGTGGCGGTCACCGGCGCCGGGACCCCGAGCAGCTGAGCAGCCCCTCGGGCCGGTCGATGAACCGTCCTGAGGTCGGACGTGCGACTGGCGGGAGCGGGCATCATGTCCCGCTCCCGCCAGGCGGTCGCTCAGCGCACCTTCTGTGCTGCCACCACACCGGCCGCACCGGCGCCGCCGGCGACCAGTGCCACCAGCAGGAGGGCGATCCACGTCAGAGCGCCTGAGCCGCCGCTTTCGGTGCCGGTTGGGTTGGTGTCGGGGGCTGCAGCCTCCTCGGTGACCGCTACAGATTGCCCCTCGGGTTCGACCGGGCCGTCATCCACCGGCTCGGCCTCCACCGCCGGACTCGTGACAACGGCGTCCGACGGTGACGCTTCGTCGATCTCCTCGTCGGTGCCCACCGTTGCGTCCACTTCGGCTTGCGAGTCCGCATCGGTCAGCGGCTCGGCTGCGGACTCCACGGGCGCCGGCTCGGGCGGCGTGCAGTCAAAGGCGAACGTGCCGACGAACAGCGGCTCCCAGTCGGCGGAGACCATGAACTCACGGCTCTCGCCCACCTCGAGGTCGGTCCGCCAGTTGACGGACGAGTGGGCCGGCACGTCGAGCGGGGCGTACCGGCCCGGCAAGAAGTGGTCCACCGGGGAGGCGGCGGCCATCCGCGCGAGCTCGTCACCGTCATTGGTGAAACGGAAGAGTGCTTCGCCGGTGTTGCAGTCGGTGACGAACTCGTAGCTGGGCACCGCCTCGATACAGTCGCGTTCGACGATCTCGTCGAGGATCAGCACGGACCACGTGTCGGGATATCCGCCGACTACCCGGACTTGGAGCGGTGCGCTCTGGTTCTCGTCGATCAAGAAGGGAACGGTCACTTCGCCGTGCGGCTCCAGTACGCGGAATCCGGCATTCCCGCCGGCGAAGTCTATGTGCACCTGCGTTTCCACATCGGTGTAGCTCGTCACATCGACGGACGCTGCACGCCACTCGGAGCAGTCGACGACGACGTTGGTGACGGTCGCCAGGGGACCGGGCGGCTGCTCGGCGCTCGCGACTCCGGAGGCGAGAAGGGACAGTGGCGTGAGGACAACGACCAGGGCGGTCACAGCCTGCACTATCGCCTGCGGACTCATGAACATGGCTCTCGGTTGGGTGAACATGGCTCTCCTTCGAGTCGGTCACCAGGAGAGACGGCCGAGCGGCGGGTCCGATACACCCCGGAACAGAGACTTCTCTCGCCCACCGGCGAGCCACGCTGCCCGGCGCCGTGACTCGTTGCAGGTCTCCTCGACCGAGGTGCCCTGCCACGCGTGCGATATCCACCGCTCCCGGATCTCGCGATCGCTGGCCGAGCCGTTCGTGGCTTTCGACTCTGGATGACCTACAGACCGGTGGGCATATCGTCGAGCCAGGCGCGTGAGAGTGGGAATCGTCGATGCAGGACCACCGATCGAGTCATCGAACGATTGTGACCAGGTTCGCGGCTGCGCTCGTCGTCGCGGTGGCGGTTGCAGTCATGGCGCCCACCGGGGTCGCCACCGCCCGGTCCGAGCCGGTCTCGGCGTCAGAGCTCTGCTATGCGAGTCGCCACAACGACGGGTACCAGATTCTCGATGAGGTCGACACCACCGACGGCGGTGCCGATAGCACGCTGGACATCCAGGTGATCGACGTTTCGTTCGACTGTGCGTCACTCGACCTCACCATGTCGTTCGTCACAACCCACGAGTGGTCCAACGCCATGCTCGACCGGCTCGATGTGGGTATCACCACCGTCGATCCGCGCGACGCCTCGGTGGGATGCGATGGCAGCGAGTTCATGGCCGTCGTCGAGAGCGACGCATCGGGTCTCACCGGCTCGCTGTACTTCGTGCCGGTGGGCGGAACGTGCAAGAACCGCGACGATTGGGTCCGGCTCGACACGGTGCGGGTCGCCCGGCCCACCGCGAGGAGCGTCTCGATCGAGCTCGGCCTGCCGTCGATCGGTCTTCCGAGCCCGCTGTACTGGGTGGCGGCTCTGCACGACGTCGATGACCGGACGACCGGCGGGTCCGACTTCGTGCCCGATCCGTTCTCGGGAGCCGATCGACAGCACCTGACCGAGCATCCCCCCACGGGCGGGCGGTCGACCGTGAGTCGCTGGTACGTCACGAACGATCTGATCGGTGGCATCGCCGACTACTCATTCGACTTTGCCGAGGTGTACGACCGGGACCCGTATGTCGGCGACTGGGACGGCGACGGCCGGTCCGGCGTCGGTTTCCGCCGAGGCGACGTGTTCTTCATCCGGAACTCGCTGACCACCGGCATCGCCGAGAACGTCATCGGCTACGGGAAGCCGGGCGACGACGTGTTCGTCGGCGACTGGGACGGTGACGGTCTCGACACGCTG
>JAOTZB010000341.1 GCA_029861625.1 Acidimicrobiia bacterium | reverse complement strand
CCCGCCGCCTCGAGGATCGACTTCGACGACGAGGGCGAGATCATCGGCCTGTCCTGACCCTGCGGCGCGGGCATGATCCCGGTTCGCCGGGAGCGGGCGGCGGACCTGCCCGCCGCCTTCGACCAGGTCCGTCGGGTGCTCGACGACGGAGGCGTCGTCGGGATCTTCCCCGAGGGAACCCGCTCGGGCGACGGGATGCTCCACCGCGGCCTTTCCGGCGCAGCCCACCTCGCGCTCACCACCGGCGCACCGGTGGTCCCGGTCGGCATCGTCGGCACGCACGAGATCCTGCCGACCGGCGCTCGGCTCGTGCGCCCGTTTCACCGGGCGGCCCTGCGCCCGGGCGAGCCGATCTCACCGGCGGCCCTGGGATTCACGAGGAGCACGAACCGGGCCCGTCGTGAGCTGACCGACACCATGATGCGCGAGATCGGTCGTCTGAGCGGCCAGGAGTACGTGGACGACTTCGCCGAGATCCCCGGCACCTGACCGGGAGGCCGGTCGAACGGCGGGAAGCGGGGCCCCGACCCGGCGGAGCTGCTAGACCGGAGCGATGCTGCGCACTCACAAAACCGGCAGAACCGGCCCGGCCGCGTTGATCTGGCTGCTCGTGGTCACCATGACGTTCGTCTCCGCGCCGGTCGGCGCCGGTGTCGTTCCGGGAGTCGACGTGAGCGTCGGCCCGGTCGCCGTGTTCCCGGCCTTCGCCGAGGACCACCACGACTACGGCGTGCGCTGTGCGGCGGGTGTCAATGCGCTCGACGTCACCGTCACCGCCCCGGGGGCCGGCTCGATCACCGTCGATGGCGCTGTGGTCGACAGCGGCACGACAGTGGTCCGCAACGTATCGGCAGGCGATGCGACCGTCGTGGCCGTCGACGGCGTCGAGTACTGGCATCGCTGCCTCCCCGACGACTGGCCCGTGTACACCATCGACCGGCCGGCCGAACCCGGGCCCGGCTACTACCTCGTCATGTTCGGCTGGTTCACCGCCGCCGCCATCGATCCGAGCGGCACCTTCGTCGCCGTCCTCGACACGTACGGCGTGCCCGTCTGGTACAAGCGCACCCGAGACCGGGTCATCGACCAGAAGCTGCTCTCCGACGGGACGATTGCCTGGCAGGAGACGAGCAGCCCGCGCAGCTACGAGATGCACGAGCTCGACGGTTCGATCACCAGGGTCGTCCGCGCCGACGGGATCGACACCGACAATCACGAGTACCTCGAGCTCCCGAACGGGAACGACCTGGTCATGTCGTACGTGCCTCGGCCCGGTGTCGACCTGACCGCGCTCGGCCTCACCGCGAACGAGACCGCACTCGACGGGTACCTCCAGGAGGTCGACCCCGACGGGAACGCCGTGTGGGAGTGGCGAAGCCAGGACCACATCGCGGTCGAGGAGACGATCTTCTCCACCACCGATCTCATCCACCTGAACTCGGCCGAGCGCACTGCGGCCGGCGACTACCTGATATCGGGCCGGTCGGTCGGCGTCTATCTGATCGACGGCACCACGAAGGCCATCAAGTGGAAGCTGGGCGGTTCCACCACACCCGAGAGCCTCACCCTCGTCAACGATCCGCTCGGTGGACCCACCTACCAACACGACGCCAGGATGTTGCCCGACGGCACCGTGACCATCTTCGACAACCGCTCGTTCACGATGGGTGAGGGAGCACGAGCCGTCCAGTACGAGATCGACACGACGGCGATCCCACCCACCGCGACGCTCATCTGGGAGAAGCCCAGGGCCGACCTGTTCGCGAGCTTCTTCATCGGTGCGGCCCGGCGCCAGCCCGACGGCAACACGGTCATCACCTGGGGTGGGCTCCAGCCGCTGTTCGAGGAGGTCGACATCCTCGGGGATCGGCTGTTCGCGCTCGAGATGACCGGCCACTTCCTCTACCGGGCGGTGAAGTACCCGCTGAGCGCATTCGACATCGCCGAGCTCCGAGCCAACGCCGGTGGGACGGCCGAGAGCCAGGCCCCCACCAACGTGGTCGGCACGCCAGCCTACGAACGGGTGGTCGTGTCCTGGACCGCTCCGACGGCCCAGATCCCCGTCGTCGACTACACGGTGACCGCCGCGCCGGACGGGGCAAGCTGCACGACGACCGGCGCAACGACCTGCACGGTGTCGGGTCTCACCAACGGGGTCGACTACACGTTCAGCGTGATCGCGACCAACACGGGCGGCCCGAGCCCCGCGTCGTTCGACTCCGCGCCGGTCGCGCCGATCGACGACGTGATCGACCCTGCGGCCGCGATCACGGTCCCCGCCGACGGCGCCGCCTACCCGGCCGGCACCACCGTCATCGCCGACTACGCCTGCACCGACGAGACCAACGGATCGGGCCTGGCCTCATGCCTCGGCGACGTCGCCGACGGCGACCCGCTCGACACCCTCGTCCAGGGCACCCACGACTTCACGGTCACCGCCACCGACAACGACGGCAACCAGACCCAAACCGTGCACAGCTACACCATCGGCCCACCCGAGACGACCCGGTGGTACTTCAACAACTCGCTCACGGGCGGACCGGCCGACCTCGTTCGCGACTTCGGAACCTCGCTCGACCACGACGCCGCCATCGGTGACTGGGACGGGAACGGCATCGACGATCTCGCCGTGCGGCGGGGCAACCTCTTCATGCTGTTCGACATGGCGACGCAGGCGACCTCCACCATCGGATACGGCCGCGCCGGCGACGAGGTGTTCGTCGGCGACTGGGACGGCGACGGCATCGACACGCTCGCGATCCGGCGCGGCAACAACTTCCACATCCGCAACTCCGTCACCTCGGGCCCCGCCGATGTCACCATCGCCTTCGGCCGCGCCGGCGACGAGGTCCTCGTGGGCGACTGGGATGGCGACGGCATCGACACGCTCGCCGTCCGGCGCGGCAACGTGATCTTCGTCCGCAACTCGATCAGCACCGGAGTGGCCGACACCGTGTTCGCCTTCGGTCGGGCCGCCGACGTCTTGTTGCGCGGCGACTGGGACGGCGACGGCATCGACACGCTCGCCGTCCGGCGCGGCCGGTTCTTCCACATTCGTTCCTCGCTGACCACCGGCGTCGCCGATCTGGTCTTCGCGTACGGGCTCATCGACGACGATGTCCATGCCGGTGACTGGAACGGCGATGGCGTCGACACCTTCGTCGCCCGCCGCGGGGTCGCCGTCTGAGCGAGGTGGCGCTAGTCGTAGTCCAGGCCGACGAGACGTGCGAAGTTGCCACCCATGATCCCGTCGAGCTTCTCCTGGGCGATGGGCGGGAGATCCAAGGCCTCGGCCTCCTCGTTCACGGACAGCAGCTTGTCACGGAGCGCGACCGGGTCGTAGAGGAAGCCCGGATAGTCCGTGCCGAAGAACAGCTTCTCCAACGGGACGAAGAACGGTTCGGCCCGATGCAGGAACATGAACAGCTCTCGGCGCGTGATCGTGGCGATGTGGTAGCTCAGGTCGGTGTAGAAGTTCGGGTGTTTGGTCAACAAGAACATGGCCTCGTCGATCCAGGGGATCCCGCAATGGGCGAGGATGACCCGCAGGTCGCGAAACTCTCGGCCGACATCATCGAGCATGGCGGGACGGGCGTAGTCCATCCTGGCGTCGACGCGGGTCGAGCCGGCCTGGTGGACCATGACCGGGATGCCGAGCTCCTGGGCCTTGGCGAACACCGGAAACGCCAGCTCGCGATCCATCGGTGACCAGTGCTGGTACATCGGGTAGAGCTTGAGACCCGAGAGACCGAGGTCGACCACCGCCCGCTCGAGCTCGTCGACGGCGTGGCCCACTCCGCGGTACGCGGGATTGACCGATGCGAAGCCCATGAGCTTGTCGGGAGCCTTTCGCACGCACCCGGCGATGTAGTCGTTGCACTTGTCGGGATGCGGCGGTCCCGGCACATCGGTGATGCCGAAGCTGTCGACGGTGCCGATCAGCTCGCCCTCGAGGAACTGGGGTGAGACCGCCAGGATCACGATCTTGTCGAAGCCGGGATGATCTCGAACGGTCTCGTCGGGGCCGAT
>JAOTZB010000056.1 GCA_029861625.1 Acidimicrobiia bacterium | reverse complement strand
GCGTCGACACCTTCGCGGTCAGAAGACTCGAACCAGTCACCTGACCCCCCGAACCACCGGTTCTGGCCGCAGAACGTCACCCTCAGCGTCACAAGACGCGACCAGAACGCTCGCGGCTCCCACGAATCACCCGTGGCCCTGGGGGCTCAGGAGTCGGTTCGCCGGTCGTTGATGCCTGGCAGAGTGGATGTCATGACGACAGAGCTGGATGACGTGCCCCGGCAGATCATCGACCCGCACCACCACCTGTGGGGGCCGGACTACCTGGGGGGTCTGGCGGGCTCCTACCAGCTCGAGGAACTGCGGGCTGACACCGACACCGTTCCCGGAGTGACGGCGACCATGTTCATGGAGTGTGGCGCCAGCTATCGAACCGACGGGCCCGAGCACCTGCGCCCCGCGGGCGAGACGGAGTTCGTGGCCGGCCTGGCCGAGGCGAGCGAGCGCTCCGAGGGCATCACCATCATCGGAATCGTTGGCTTCGCTGACCTCACGCTCCCGCTCGAGTTGCTCGACGAGGTCCTTGACGCCCACGTGGCGGCGGCTGGTGGTCGTTTCCGGGGCATCCGAGATGCGCTGGCCAGTGCCCCACCTGACGCTCCGCTGATCATCCCCGGCGGAGCGGCGCCGGGTCGGGGTGCCGACCCCGACTTCCGGCGTGGCGTGGCCCACCTGGGACAGCGGGGCCTCACCTACGACACCTGGCAATACCACACCCAGATGCATGACTTCCTCGACCTGGCCCGCGCCGTCCCGGACACCGTCATGGTGCTCGATCACCTCTGCACGCCCCTCGGCGTCGGCGCCTGGGCTGGCCGCCACGACGAGATCTTCGAGGAGTGGAAGCCGGGCATCGCTGCGTTGGCCGGGTGCCCCAACGTTGTCGCCAAGCTCGGCGGCCTGGCCATGCCCGACAACGGGTTCTGGCCCATCGACAACAGTGTCAGGCCCGGCGTCGACGAGTTCCTCGCCGTGCAAGAGCGCTGGTACGCGCACGCCCTCGAGTGTTTCGGTCCCGAGCGGTGCATGTTCGAGTCGAACTTCCCGGTCGACAAGTTCTGTGTCGACTACGAGGTGGTGTGGGCGGCGTTCGAACGGATCGCCGCTCGTTTCGACCCAACCGAACAGGATGCGCTCTTCGCAGGCACCGCCCAGCGCGTGTATGACCTCTGACGCGAAGAGCCCCATCACATGGCAGCACGAGGACCGAGGTTGAGCCGGGCCGCTGAGCCCGCGATGATGCGACAACCACAACCTGGGGAGCTGCAGCCAATGGCGTTTGATCTGGTCATCGAGATCCCGAACGTCCCGGGTGCCCTCGAGAAGGCGGCAACAGCCATCAGCGATGCCGGCGTGAACATCGCCGCTGCCACGTGCACCGGTCCAGCCGACACCGCCCAGCTCCACATCCTCGTGCCTCACGCCGAGGCCGCCAAGCACGCGCTCCGGATCAGCAATCTGGCCGTCACCAGCGAGCGGGAGGTCGTCGTCGTCCAGGCCAAGGATCGCCCGGGCGAGCTGGCCGACCTGGCCCGCAAGGTGGCCCGGGCAGGCGTCAACCTCGACCTGGTGTATGTGGCCACCGGCTCCCGAGTGGTATTCGGGGCCGATGACTTCGATGCCCTCAAGGCAGCTCTCGCTCAGTCCTAGGCGCGGTCCGCATCACGAGTTGCAGCGCATCGTGACCTCCTCCTCTGGGCATCGATCGCTCCGCGGCACGACGCTGACCATGTGTGCGTCCGATCGGTATGCCTGACCGTTGTGCTCGCGCTGGTTGCGATCGGGTGTGGCTCCGCGGGCAATGGCCAGACGGCCGAACCTGACGTGACGGGCATGACTGAGCCTGCGCAAGCTTCCACACCGACACCCGCGTCGACTCCATCGCCGGCGCCTTCCCCAAGCGTTCCGCCCGCAACAACACCGTCGCCCACCCCGGCGCCGATCGACTCGATCGAGCGGATCCTGTCCGAACTGCCGGGCCGGCATCTCGTGTGACACCACCGCGAACGTCTTCAGCGGCGACGTGATCGCCTGCTCGCACCCGGATGGACTTCGAGCCGCCGACGAGCACAGCCAGTACGTGGTCGCGCTCGCCTACTCCTATCTCGACGGCCAGTCGTTTCTGATCCGCAAGAGCATCTGGCCGCACAACGGCACCCCAACGTCACAAGGCGCGACCAGAACGCTCGAACCGGTCACCTGAACGCTGGGGTCAGCCGAGCGCCGGGGCGCCCGTGTACGGCACCGGATCGCCCGGTGCCGGGATCTGGGGACGGCTCCAGCTCATTCGCTCGGCGAGATGTTCGGCGGCGTCGCGCCAGAGATCGGGGTCCCAGCCCTCGGCCGACGCCTCGAGCCCTCCCAGATGGTTGATGTGGACCCAGGCGGGCAACCGCTCGAGCCCGACGCTTCGCACGAACGCTCGATCGGGGTCGGCGAACACGAGGAACTCGTCGGCCAGCGGTCCCAGGAACTGCCGGGCCTGCTCGGGCGTGCCGGTGACGATGAACGCCGTCCGAGCGTCGGAGCCGTTGTAGATCTCGAGGATGCGCCGAGCCGTCGACAACAGCCAGGCTGACTCGTGGGCGAACGGATCGACCACCACCGCGGCCAGGTGGAACATGGTGACCCACTCGACCACCGACCGAGCCGCGCCCGTGAGCGGCTGCAGCATGACGTCGGGTGCCGGATCACGTGCCACGGCCGCTCAAGCTAGCGCACCCCGACAGCATCACCCCGCATCAGGTCGGCTCCGCTCGGGCACGGCTCCGCCCACTGCCACGACGGGGACTCCCCCTGGCCCGGTCGGCCCGGTACGGTCAGACCATGGCCGACTTCTCGTTCCAAGAGGTACTCCCGATCGGCGACGACGTCACGCCGTATCGCCTGCTCACGAAGGACCACGTCGAGACGGTCGTTCTCGGCGACCACGAGTTCCTTCGGGTGGCGCCCGAGGGGCTCCGACTGCTGACGGCCGAAGCGATCCGCGACATCTCGCACCTCCTTCGTCCGGGGCACCTCCGACAGCTCGCCGCCATCCTCGACGATCCCGAGGCGTCGGCCAACGACAAGTTCGTGGCGCTCGAGCTGCTGCAGAACGCGAACATCGCAGCCGGATTCGTCCTCCCGGGCTGTCAGGACACCGGCACCGCCATCGTCAAGGCGAAGAAGGGACAGTACGTCCTCACCGAGGGCGACGACCGCGAGGCGATCTCGCGCGGCGTCTTCGACACCTTCCAGCAGTCGAACCTCCGGTACTCGCAGATGGCCCCGCTCACGATGTGGGAGGAGAAGAACACCGGCACCAACCTCCCGGCCGAGATCAAGATCGAGGCGACCACGGGCAACGCCTACAAGTTCATGTTCATGACCAAGGGCGGAGGGTCGGCCAACAAGAGCTACCTGTTCCAGGAGACGAAGGCGATCCTCAACCGGCGGGGTCTCCTCGAGTTCCTCGACGAGAAGCTCCGCCTCCTCGGTACGTCGGCCTGCCCGCCATATCACCTCGCCGTCGTCATCGGGGGCACGTCGGCCGAGTTCGCGGTCGAGACCGCCAAGCTCGCATCCACGCGTTTCCTCGACACGCTGCCGACCGAGGGCTCGCCCTCGGGCCACGGCTTCCGCGATCTCGAGATGGAGGCCGAGGTGTTGGCGCTCACCCAGCAATTCGGCATCGGAGCCCAGTTCGGCGGCAAGTACTTCTGCCACGACGTCCGGGTCATCCGGCTGCCCCGCCACGGCGCCTCGCTCCCGGTCGGCGTCGCGGTGAGCTGCTCGGCCGACCGCCAGGCGCTCGCCAAGATCACCGCCGACGGCATCTTCCTCGAGCAGTTCGAGACCGATCCGGCCCGCTACCTCCCCGAGATCCACGAGGAGTCGCTGTCGAACGAGGTCGTCCAGATCGATCTCGACCAGCCCATGGACACGATCCGAGCCGAGCTGACCAAGTACCCCGTGAAGACGCGCCTCTCGCTGACCGGCACACTCGTCGTCGGCCGCGACATCGCCCATGCCCGGATCCGCGACCTCCTCGACGCCGGTGAGCCGATGCCGCAATATCTCCGCGACCATCCGATCTACTACGCAGGGCCCGCGAAGACGCCCGAGGGCTACGCCTCGGGCTCGTTCGGTCCGACGACGGCCGGTCGCATGGACAGCTACGTCGAACAGTTCCAGGCCGCCGGAGGTTCGCTGGTGATGCTGGCCAAGGGCAACCGCTCACAAGAGGTAACCGACGCCTGCAAACGCCACGGCGGCTTCTACCTCGGGTCGATCGGCGGACCCGCTGCCCGCCTGGCGAAGGACTCGATCCGCAAGGTCGAGGTGCTCGAGTACCCCGAGCTCGGCATGGAGGCGGTGTGGCGCATCGAGGTCGAGAACTTCCCCGCGTTCGTCGTGGTCGACGACAAGGGCCACGACTTCTTCGAGGAGGTCAGCCGGCCGGTGGACCTCGGCCCGAAGCCCTGAGCACACGGCCGAACCGCCCTGGCCGAGTCAGCTAGACCTGGGGCCCTGCCCCGAAGCACACCGCCGTCAGTTCCGTCGCCGGCACGAAACCGGCCCAGTGCGCCACAGCCATGGACGCATCGTTGTCGGTGTCGCAGCGGTAGAGGGGTTCGAGGCGCAGGGCGTGCTGCCGTTCGATGAGCGCGCCGAGCGCCGCGGCGGTCCATCCCCGCCGGCGTACATCGGGCCGCGACAGCACGCCGATGTCGTCGAAGCCCTCGTCGTACTCCCATGGCAGTGCGCTGGCGTAGGCCCCGATCGCACCATCGTCATCGACGGCAACGACGATGCGCGGGTCGAGGTCGCCGAGGTCGATCTCGGCTGACTCGACCTCGTCGACAGTGCAGCTGGCGCAGAAGGCCGTGAGCTGCGCGACGTCTCGTTCCGACCCCCGGTCGAGCCAGCGGAGGCGGACACCATCGGGCATCTCATGGGACGGGCCCTGACCCTCGAGCACGTGCATCACGGCGCGGCCGAGGGGCTCGGCGCCCTCACCCGTCGCCCACGCGGCGAATCGCCCGGCGTCCCACTGCTCGCCGGCGGGGATCGCGGCAGCCAGCCGGTCGTTGAGCACCGGATCGCACCAGATGACGGTGTGCTCGCCGAGTCGATAACACGAGGCCACACCCGTTCCGGCCCGATCCGAGCCCGGTGCCACCGTGGTGCCGACCCGGTCCAGGACGTCACGGTCGATGCCCATTGCATCGGCGAGCCCGACGAGGAAGCTCCGCGTGACCGATCTGTGCTCCACGCGGCCCATGATGCAATCGGGCTCGAGCAACCGCAACCGCAATGGCAACCGCACCCGGGGCGGGCGGGCTGGCGTCGGCCGTCGGGGCTCGGCGAGTCTGGAGCCATGAAGATCCGCATCGGTTTCGGTCTCGGTACGAACAGCCACGCGAACGATCCGACCACGCTCGGCCCGCTCATCGACGATCTCGAGCGCCTCGGCTACGACAGCGTGTGGTTCGCCGAGCGGGTGGCCGGCGCGACCCTCGACCCGGTCGTGGCGATGACCTACGCCGCGGCCCGCACCAACCGGCTCAAGTTCGGGCCCAGCGTGATGGTGGTTCCCGGCCGCAACCCGGTCCTCCTCGCGAAGTCGCTGGCGAGCCTCGACCGCATCTCCGACGGTCGCCTGCTCCCGGCATTCGGGCTCGGGGCCGTGAACCTCGGCGAACATCAGGCGTTCGGCGTGGAACGCAAGGAGCGGTCGGCGTGGTTCGACGAGGCCGTGCCGCTGCTGCGTCGACTCTGGACCGAGGACCTCGTCGACCACCACGGCGAACGATTCAACCTCGACGGCGTCCGGGTCCGACCCGCGCCGATCCAAAAGCCCCTCGACATCTGGCTCGGCGGCATCGCACCCAGCGAGCTCCGCCGCACCGGTCGTCTCGGCGACGGGTGGCTGCCGTCGTTCTGCGGTCCAGCCGATGTCGCAGCCGGCATTCCCGTCATCAACCAGCACGCGGCCGACAACGAGCGAGCGATCGACGAGGAACACATCGGTGCGCTCGTCGCCTACACCATCGACGGATCGGTGCCCGACCGCATCGTCGAGGCCATCAAGCTGCGCCGGCCCGATGTCGACCCGCTCGACATCATCGTGACCGGACGCGACGGGCTCGCCCCGCGGATCGAGGAATTCGTCGACGCGGGCGCATCGAAGTTCGTCATCATGCCTTTCACCGAACCCGATGACTGGACCGCCGAGCTCGACGCGTTGGCCGAAGCGGTCCTTCACATCCAGACTTGACCCATGACCCGCCCACGGATCGACCTCCACTCCGACACCGCGACGCGTCCCACCGACGCCATGCGCAAGGCCATCGCCGACGCTGAGGTCGGCGACGAGCAGATGGGCGAGGATCCGACCACCCATGCACTCGAGCAACGGGTGGCGGATCTCCTCGGCAAGCCGGCTGCCCTGTTCCTGCCGAGCGGGTCGATGGCGAACAAGGTCTCGATCGCGGCCCAGACGAACGCCGGCGACGTGGTCATCTGCGATCGCCAGGCTCACGTGTGTCGCTGGGAGAGCGGCGGTCCTTCCATCATCGGCGGCATCTCCTTCGAGCCGCTCGACGCCCCCGGGGGCCGGTACACCCCCGATCAGCTGCGGCAGGCCTACGTCGCGGGCACCAAGTACCAACCGCCGACCACCATGGCCTGGCTCGAGCAGACCCACAACCACGGCGGCGGCGCCGTGTGGGCGCTGGCCGACTACGAGGCCGTCACGGCCACCGCCACGAGTCTCGGGCTCGCCATGCACGTCGACGGTGCCCGGCTGCCGAACGCGGTCGTCGCAACAGAGGTGCCGTTCCATCGTTGGGCGGCAACGGTCGACTCGATCTGGTTCGACTTCTCGAAAGGCCTCGGCGCGCCCATGGGAGCGGTGCTGGCCGGCAGCGGCGACTTCATCGAGGCCGCGAACCGCTACAAGTACGTCCTGGGCGGCGCCTTGCGTCAGAGCGGCATGGTCGCGGCTGCATGCCTCTACGCGCTCGACCACCACGTCGACCGCCTGGCCGACGATCACGCGAACGCCACCCGCCTCGCCGAAGGCCTGACCGATCTCGGCTGCGCGCTGAACAAACCGGTCGAGTCCAACATGGTCTACTTCGATCCGGCTCCGGCCGGGCTCGGGACTCCGGCCTTCGTGTCGGTCATGACCACATCGGGGATCCGGTTCACTCCGAGCCCCTCCGGCGACATTCGCGCCGTCACCCATCTCGACGTGTCCGCCGACGACATCGAGGACGTGCTACGCACGGCCGAGGCCGCGCTGCGCCAGGGGTGACCCGCGGGCCGACCGGTCAGGCGAGCAGACCCAATCGATCCCACGAGCCGCCCAGAACCTCGTCGGTCGGCCCGCCGAGCCAGTCGAGGGCGGCGGCGTAGACCGAGCGGGTGTCGACCACCACCGGAAGATCGCCGTCCACCAGGTTCCCGAAGTCGTACGCCCCGACGACACCACCGCCCGACACGCCGGGGCCACACACGAAGCCGACGCTCGCCTGCCCGTGGTCGGTGCCGGCCGAGCCGTTCTCGGCCACGCGCCGTCCGAACTCGCTCGTGGTGATGAGCAGCGTGCGCTCGGCGTCACCACTCGCCTCGACCGCGTCGAAGAAACCCGCGATCCCCGAGCCCAGGTCGCCGAGGAGCGGAGCCTGCTGTGCGAGCTGGCCCGCGTGGGTGTCGAAGCCGCCGATGTTGATCACGACGACCGACGTCCTCGGCTCGTCGGCGATCAACGATGCAGCCGTCGTCAGCAAGGCCGACGCCGGCCGGACGTCGTCGCCCGACGCGGCCGAGGCACCGGCCAGGACGTCGATGGCCTCGAGAGTGGATGGGATCGCAGCCTGCGCCGACGCGATCACCGGCTCGTTGCTCAGCGGGTCGGCGAGCGCCCGATAGGCCGCGGCGAACCGGTCCTGGTCGACGCCGACCGGCACGTCGAGCGAGAAGTTGGCCGGATCGTTCACCGCCACCGACCGACTCGTCATCGCCGCCAGCAGCGGGGAACCTCCACCCAGTGCGACCGCCCGCAGGGGATCGGGGTCGTCGGCCAGGGTGGCATCCATCCATCGACCGATCCAGCCGCCTCGGAAGGGCGTCCCCGGGTCGCCGCTCCACCACGACTCCAGTGCGATGAAATGCGATCGACTCTGGTCCGCCATGCCGATTCCTGCCACCGGGGCGAGCCAGCCTCGGTCCCAGAGCCCCGTGAGCGGTTCGAGTCCGGGGTGCAGGCCGAAGTCGTCGACCCCGGACATCGCAACGAGGTCGCCGTCGGCGAGCCCGATCGCGGGACGGGCGTCGTGGTACCGACCGTCGGCGGGCACAAGCGTGTTCAGGCCGTCGTTCCCGCCACCGCACTGCACGATGACGAGCACCCTTCCACCGGTCACCGAAGGCGTGGGCGTCGGCGCCGGCGGAGCCGATGTCGGCATCGGTGTGGCGAGCGACGCGGCCACCGGCTCGTCGCCGGGTGACGATGATCCGATGAGCCACCCAACCCCGCCGAGGGCGGCAGCACCGGTGGCGCCCCCCATGCCGAGGACCGCCCGACGCGACAACCGCCGGGAGGGCTCGACCCCGGGATCGGAAGACGGTTCCGTGTTCATGCGATCACCAGCTCAGGTGCGACGAGTGCGAGCGTCAGGCGAGCGACGGCGGTGCTCGCGGGGGTTGCCTCGTCGACCGCAGCGAGTGCCGCCGCGGTCGTCGGGCCGAATCCGTCGGGCCGGCCGAGCGCCATGGCGAGCGCACCCAGATCTCCCGCCCGCGCCGCGTCATGGGCCGGGTTGCCTTCCCTCGCCCGTTGTGCCAGTTGCCCGGCAACGCTGACCCGTGCCGCGGTCGTCGACGCCGACAGATACGCGGATGGCGGTGGGAAGCCGCCGACGTTCGGAGGGGCCGCGGGCACCTGACCCATGGCTTCGAGCATCCGGATGACGCCCACCGGTGTCGCACCCGTATCGAGGGCCCTGGCGGCCGCGACCAACCATGTGACGGGATCGTCGACCACCTCACCGCCGACGCCGTCGAGGCCGAGCCTCATCAGACCGTCGAGAAGAGGCCGGATCTCGAGGTCGGCGGCGAAGGCCGTCGAGAGGGGCGCTGTGACGGCGGGGTCGACTCCCGGACCGAGCAGGCTGGCTGCGATCTTGCCCGTGATGAACGGCGCGCATGCCGGGTTCGACACGACGGCGTCGACGACCGTGTCGACATCGCGCACGCCGGGTCGGCCGAGCAGGGTCTGAGGCGTGTCGTCGTGGCGTCGTGGAACGAATCGGACCGCACGCTGGCGACGATTGATGGTCCATCCGGTGAGCGCGATCGACGCGGCCCGGACGTCGGCCTCGGTGTAGGCGTCGAAGCCGACGCTGTAGAGCTCGAGCAGCTCTCTGCCGTAGTTCTCATTGGGCGCGTCACCAGTGCTCTGGGCGCCGTCGAGGAAGACCAGCATCGCTGCGTCGGTCGTCACGGCGCGCAGCAGGTCTCGGAAGTTCCCCAGCGCATGGGTGCGCAGGAGTCGCATGTGCTCGACGACGGCGAGCGGCGACCGCACGACCCGGGCGCTCACGGCGAAGTGGTCGTGCCACAACCATGTCATCCGGTCGGCAGCGGGTTCGGTGGTGGACGCGAAGTGGTCGAGCCAGCGCTGGATCGCCGCGGCGAACACCGGGAGCGGCTGATCGGTCTCGACGGCGAGCTCCATGTCGGCCCACGGGTCGGGCGCCGGGCCGCGGCCGGCGAGGAAGTGCGAGATGACATCGTCGGTCGGCGCATCGCGGAGCGCGTCGAGCTCGCCCGGGGCCAGCCCCCACCCCGCGCGGCGGGCGAGCCATGCGATTCGCTCGGTCGACACCATGACGTGACCGTCGCGTGCAGATGTGATGATCCGATGAGCCGCGTGTCAGCACCTGATCATGAGACGGCGGTCGCCCGTAACCGTGTCAGCTGATGGCGGTGATCGCTCGATCGATGTCGGCGACGAGATCGTCGGTGCTCTCGATGCCCACCGACAGCCGGACCAGACCCGGGTCGACCTCGAGCGGTGAGTTCGCAGCCGAGGCATGGGTCATGACCGCAGGCACCTCGATGAGCGACTCGACCGCCCCCAGCGACTCGGCCAGCGTGAACAGCTCGGTGGCCTCGGCCACCTTCCGAGCCGCGGGGTCGCCGCCCTTGACGATGAACGAGACCATGCCACCGAAACCCGACATCTGGCGCGTGGCCACGTCGTGGCCCGGATGGTGGGCCAGACCGGGGTGGAAGACCTGCTCGACGCTGTCGCTGGCCTCGAGCACCGCCACGACGGCCTCGGCGTTGCTGCAGTGCCGATCCATGCGGACACCGAGGGTCTTCACGCCCCGGAGTGTGAGGTAGGCGTCGAAGGCGCCCGGCACGCCACCAGCGGCGTTCTGCACGAATGCGATCGAGTCGGCCAGATCGGCGTCGCTGGTGGCGACGAAACCACCGACGACGTCGGAGTGACCGCCGAGGTACTTCGTCGATGAGTGCACGACGATGTCTGCTCCGAACGCCAGCGGTGTCTGGAGATACGGCGTCGCGAAGGTGTTGTCGACGACGCACAGCGCATCGTGGTCGTGGGCGACGGCGGCCACGGCCGCGATGTCGACGACCGTGAGCAGCGGATTGGTCGGCGTCTCGGCCCACACCATCCTGGTCTCGGGACGCCAGGCGGCGCGAACCGCGTCGAGGTCGGTGAGATCGACCGCGGTGTAGTCGATGCCCCAGTCGGCGTGGACCCTCGCGATGAGGCGGAACGTGCCCCCGTAGGCGTCGTCACCGAGCAGCAGATGATCGCCGGGGCGCAGCAGCCGGAGGATCGCGTCCTCGCCGGCGAGGCCGCTGGAGAACGCCATGCCGTACGATGCGCCCTCGAGCGCCGCCACACATTCCTCGAGCGCCGTGCGGGTCGGGTTCGCACTCCGGGCGTACTCGTAGCCACCGCGGGTGACCCCGACGGCGTCCTGGGCAAAGGTGGTCGACAGCGAGATCGGCACGACGACCGCCCCGGTGGTGGGATCGGGCGGCTGGCCGGCGTGGATCGCTCTCGTGTCGAAGCCCCAGCTCTCGTTCATCCGCCCACCACCTCCGGCGACACGAATCGCAGCACGTCGGACCGCGTGACCACTGCACGGGGGCGTCCGCCGTCGAGGACGAGCAGGGCCTGGCTTCGGTCGAGCAGCTCGACGCCGGTGCTGAGCGGCTGACCGATCCCGACGGTGGTCAGCGGCGGCTCCATCACGTCCTCGACCTGCTGGTCGAGCAACCCGGGCGCCTCGAAGGCGCGCTCCATGAGGTGCAGCTCGTCGATCGAGCCCATCACCTCGGCCGCCGACAGGGGCCACTGGCCCTTCGCGACCGGAACCTGCGAGATGTCGTGGCGGCGGAGCACGTCTATGGCTTCGCGGACCGTCGTCTCGGGCTGGATGTAGACCAGGTCGGGCAGGTCGTCGCGGCGCCCACCCAAGACGTCGGCCATGGTGGATCCCTCGCTGGTCAAGAACCCGAACTTCGCCATCCAGTCGTCGTCGAACACCTTCGACAGGTACCCGCGGCCCGAGTCGGGGATGAGGACCACGACCAGATCGTCGGCCGTCGCCTCCGACGCAACCTGGAGCGCAGCCGCCACCGCCGTGCCGCACGATCCGCCGATCAGCAGGCCTTCCTCCCGCGACACACGGCGGGCCATGGCGAAGCTGTCGGCGTCGCTGATGGCGATCGTACGATCGACGATGGTCGGATCGTAGGTGGGCGGCCAGAAGTCCTCCCCGACCCCCTCGACCAGGTACGGGCGACCGGTTCCCCCCGAGAACACCGACCCCTCGGGGTCGGCGGCGATCACCTGCACGGCGGGATTCTGCCCCTTGAGGTACCGGCCGATGCCCGTGATGGTGCCGCCTGTTCCGACGCCGGCAACGAAGTGGGTCACCCTGCCGTCGCTCTGGGTCCAGATCTCGGGTCCGGTGGTGAGCTCGTGGGAATCCGGATTGAGCTGGTTCTCGTACTGATTGGGGCGGTAGGCGCCGGGGATCTCGTGCGTGAGCCGCTCGGCGGTCGAGTAGTACGACGCCGGATCGTCGGGATCGACCGCGACCGGGCACACGATGACCTCGCCGCCGTAGGCCCGCAACAACGAGACCTTCTCGGGACTCACCTTGTCGGTCATCACGAAGACGCACTTGTACCCGCGCTGGGCGGCAACGATGGCCAGCCCGACGCCCGTGTTGCCCGAGGTGGGTTCGACGATGGTGCCGCCGGGCTGGAGCTCGCCCGACCGCTCGGCCGCGTCGATCATCGCGAGGGCGGGTCGGTCCTTCACGCTGCCGCCGGGATTCGTGATCTCGACCTTCGCGACGACCGGGCACGCGATGTCGGTGGTCACCCGCCGGAGCCGCACCATGGGCGTGTTGCCGATGAGGTCGAGTACCGAGTCCGCGATCTGCATGGTTCGGACCCTACCGGCCGTTCGACACCAACGACGGCCCGCATGCGAGAGTGTGCAGATGACCACTGCGCCGCCTCCCCTCATCGCCGTGGAGCCGCAGTGTTGGCGGCGCCCGGCGCTCGTCGACGCCGTCGAGGCGGCGGGCTCCAGCGTCGTCGACGGGTCCGAGGCAGTCGGTCTCATCTGGGCCGATCCTGCCGCTCCCGAGCTGCTCGAGACCGTCCTGGCCGAGCACGACAACATCGCTTGGGTCCAGCTTCCCTACGCCGGCATCGAGCCGTACCTGCACCTGTTGCGGGACGGTCGGCAATGGACCTGCGGCAAGGGTGTGTATGCCGAACCGGTTGCCGAGATGGCGCTCACGATGCTGCTTGCGGGGTTCAGGGGATTCGACACGTTCCTGCGAGCGACGACCTGGGAAGCCCCACGAGGTCGAGAGCTGCGGCGCGCCGCGATCACCATCGTCGGCGGCGGCGGCATCACGGGGTGCTTGTTGCCACTGCTCGAGCCGTTCGGCTGCGACGTCACCGTCGTGAGGAATCGGCCGTCACCGCTCGACGGCGCGGATCGGGTCGTCGGCAGCGACGGACTGCACGATGCCCTCGCCACCGCCGACGGCATCGTGCTCGCGCTCGCGCTCACTCCCGAGACAACCGGCCTGATCGGCGCCGACGAGCTCGGCGCGATGCGACCGCATTCCTGGCTGGTGAACGTCGCCCGGGGCGCCCACGTCCGAACCGACGCGTTGGTCGACGCGCTCCGTGCCCACGACATCGGGGGTGCCGCGCTCGATGTGACCGACCCCGAGCCGCTCCCCGACGACCACCCGCTGTGGAGCCTGCCGAACTGCATCATCACGCCTCACGTCGGCAACACGCCGGAGATGGGCCTGCGGCTCCTCGCCGATCGCGTCACGGAGAACGTCCGACGCTTCGGAGCGGGCGAGGAGCTGCTCGGCCCGGTCCATCCCGATCTCGGCTACTGAATGGCCGAGGCGGGCCGCGCTACTGGTTGCGCTTGCGGCGCTCCCTCGACAGCTGCTCGAGCCGTTTGCGCTGCTGTTTCGTCAGGCTCTCGATCCCGTCCCTCGCGACGAGGTCGAGGAGCGCGTCGATCTCTCGGTCTTCTTGATCGTGACGACGCTGGTCGTGGAGAGGAACTGCGTGCAGGCCACCGCTCGACCGTCTGCGGCGCCGCTTGGAACGGCCGGAGGTTCGGCCCGATGACTGCCCCGGGGCACCGCCGAGCGCGGCCGGCAGTGGCACCTTCGGAATCCAAGACGACGCCTCGGCGAGGCCCAGCGCACGGATACCGAGCACGGCGACCACGATCGCCATGCACAACACGACCAGTCGGAAGTCGCTGCCGTCGCCGATCTCCCGGAGCACCTGGATCAGCGCGACGATTCCTGCGATGGCCCACGCCGGAATCCCGGGCCAGAACGACGCCTTGGGGAAGCTCGCGGCGAAGGCCGCCAGCACGCCGATCTCGACGAAACGGAGCCCGCCCACACCTCCCTGGGGAACGCCGAAACCGCCGAGCAGCTCGATGATGGTGACGGTGACTGCGGGAATCACGGTGACCGCCACGAGGTAGCCGGTGTAGCGGCGCCGGCCCATCTGGGCCTCGAGCGGCGACCCCAACATGAAGAAGATCACGAACAAGACGACGGTCCAGAGGTCGGGCTCGTTCGGTATCGGCCAGGTGATGAGCCGCCAGATCTCGCCCTCGGCCGCGCTGCCGAGCCCGTCGGCTTCGGGGAGCAGCCAGAGATGACGAAAGATCGGGCCGAGATTGCCCTCGGCAGCCCAAACGAACATCGAGACGAACCCCATGATCACCACGAGGAGCGTGGTGGTGACGTCGACCTGGCCGACCCGGAACCACGGGTCGTCGCTCTTGAGGTAACGGCCGAAGAAGAACTGTTCCATACGGCTGCAACGCTACCGCTTGGCCGGGAGTCAGCGGGACGAGGACGCGCGGCGCCCCGCCGCGGCGCTCACTTCCCGGGTTCGATGATCGACAGGAATCCCGGTTGGTCGTCGACGATCTCGATGAGTCGCATCGAGCGGGCGCTGAGATGTGACGCCGAATCGAATGTCACGGTGCCGGCGACCAGTTGTTGGTTGTCGAATCGCTCGAGCTCGGCGATCAGCTCGCCCAGCTCGAGGGTGCCGGCTCGCTCGGCGGCAAGGGCGAACGCCTGGATCGCATCGGCACCGGTCACGGGTCGGCCCTGCTCGGGTGGGGCGCCCACGAGCACCGCATATTCCGCGAAGAGATCGGCGACAGCAGGGTCGGGGTCGTCGCCGTAGACCGAGGCGTAGCTCAACACGACCATCTCGCCGGTGCGCTCCACGTCGACGATCCAGTCGTCACCGTCCATAGTCGAACCCGCGACAATCACCGCTTCGA
>JAOTZB010000340.1 GCA_029861625.1 Acidimicrobiia bacterium | reverse complement strand
CCGACCGCTGCGCCGAGGATGTCGCCTATCGCTGCGCCCATGGCCCCTCCCTCGCCTCCGGGTCAGTCATCGCTGGATGACTTTCATCAGACCCTGGTGCGAGCCCACCGCCACGATCGTCTCGCCCTGTTGGTACTGAGCGAGTCGTGCCGCGGCGGCGAGGCGATCAAGCACATCGTCGTCCAGACTTCGCAACAGCGCGGAGCCGACGAGATGCCGCCGGAGGTCGGCTGCGGTGACCTGGCTCTCGATCGCCGTCATCACGCCGTCGAAGAGATACAGGTCCTGGGCAGGGTTGGGGAGTGGGACGTCGTGGCGGTAGGGCCAAATCGCTGCCCCGCTGCAGCCCGACGATCGACGCGATAACGAGTGAGACGAGCGCGACCAGGAGGACGGTCAGCGACAGTCGGGTCGCTGCGGACGTGTTCCGCGCGATCCGGCCCCGGATCGCCGCAATCCTCGAGGGGGGCGCAAGTGATCGCAACATCCTCCGTTCAGCCCGGCCTCAACCCGATCGGCTTACGCCATCGGGAGTGACGATTCCGGTATCCGGTTCGGCCGCGACGGGGTCGAGGGGCGTGATGTACATCCAGGAGGCCTCGTACGCGACGAGCACGCCGACGATCGCGAGGAACCAGCCCCAGGTGAGCTCGGGGATGCTGATCAGGGCGACGAGCGCGGCCGCGGCGCCGAGGATGCGGAACGCGACGGTGTGGCGGCGGATGAACGCGCCGGCAGGAGTCTGGTCATAATCGTCACCGCGGAGCAGCCCGCGCACGGTCGTGCGAACGGCGACCGCGTACCGGCTGGGGCCGATCAGGAAGGCGACGACCGCCGCCAGCAGCGAGACGATCACAAGCCAGCCGATCAACGGACCCAGGTTGCGCCAGAGCGCGACCTCGATGACGACCTGTGTCGCCTCCTTGCCGGTGGGGTTCTTGATCTGGGCGACGATGTCGCTCTCCAGCGGCCGTCGGAGCACCCAGACGATGATTGCGGTGACGGCGGTGACGACGCCGAGGAAGGCGACGGTACTCCGCCGGTCGACGCTGGCGACCAGTCCACCGACGATCGCCAGCCCGAAGATGATCCACAGCGCAATGACGCCGGAGTCGAGCAACTGGACGGTGTCCTGGGCGGTGGTCAGCGCTTGGGCGTCGAACACCGGAACCTGCCCGAAGTCGGGTGGGAGCGTGATGCCCAGCGCGTTGGCGAGGTTCGTAGCCGCCTGGTCGACCTGGTCCGGGCTCACCTTCGGCACCGAGATCGCGCCGCCGAAGAGCTCGGGGGTGTTCTGGCTGACCTGGGCGATCACGTTGTTGATCAGGGGGACGAGGTCCAAGGTGACCTGGCCGTCGACGATCGTGACGGCCGTGGACTCGTCCCGCAGCACCGCGACCGCCGCCTCGTGAGCGAGCCGGTTGGCTTCGATCCACAGTTGCTCGAACTCCGGGGACGCGAGCACGTCGACGGTCGCCTGCTCGATGGCGCCGCGGGTGGCATCCTCGGCCGGTACGGCGAGGAACCTGCCGGCCGAGCCGAGCAGGCCCTCCATCAGGTTCGGGAGGTCGATGACCGTCAAGACCTCGTCGGCGACCTCCTCGGCCACGATCTGCTGGAGCTCTGGGTCTTGGGGCAACGGTTCCACCGACTTGACCCACTGGTCGGTGTCGAGCAGCGTGCGGTTCACCCAGGTGGCGGTGACCGCGAGCACGAGACTGAGCGCGGCGGTCACTGCGAGCACCACGGTCAGCGGACGCCGCCAGCGCTCACCGCGAGGGCCTTCCCCGCCATGGTCACGGTCGGCCGGTGTGGCGAGTGGCTCGGCAGGGGTGTCGGCGTTGTCTGGCATGGTCGGCTTCCTCTCAGCGGTTATTGTCAGGAGCCCGAGCGGCGTCGGTGATGTTGCGAGCGGGTTGGTGTGGTGGGAGCGAGACGTAGCTACCGACGAGGAAGCAGACGGCGCCGAGGAAGGTCCCGATGTTGACGGTCGTGATGTTGAGCGTTTCGCCGGTGGTCTTCAGGGTGAAGGAGGCAATCGCGGAGCTCATGAAGAAGACCGATCCGACGTAGTTGAGGAGTACTCCCCACCAGTCGGCGTCGTCGCTGCGGGTGCACCACCAGCGGTGACAGACGCCGAGCCAGAAGAGGTGGCTGGCGAGGAGGAAGGCGATGCATCCGAAGAAGTCCGGCGCCCACACCAGCCGGTTCTCCTGTTCGGTTGTGAACGTCTCGAACATCGCGTCGATGGTGTTGACGTTGAACAGCAGCGTGCCGATCAGCTGGACGAACGCGGCCCACCACGCCGTTATGTCGGGCTGCCAGGCCCAGAACCGGCGCGGTCCCGAGGCGGGTCCGCCGTCGCCGGCGGCGTTGATCACCTGGTAGAAGACGCTGTAGCCGCCGGCGGTGAAGAAGATCGATCCGACCACGAACGTGATCCCGACGACCCGTCCGTCGACGAGTTGGGAGTACGGCGGGAACGATCCGAGCGCGAACAGGAACGAGCCGATAATGAACAGCGCGGCGATGCGCCAGCTCAGGTCGCGCGGGTTCCAGGTCAGCTCACGGTGCCACTGCATCGCAACCACAACGATTCCAGGTCAGCTGTGGCTGAAGCCGGTCTTGGGTGCCAGGTGGGGGGGCGGGAACTGCTCGAGGTGGTCGACGGCCTTCTGCAGCGCCTCGAGCAGCCCGTCGGCGAGGTCCATGCCGAACCCCTCGCGGACGACGATGCGGAGCACGGCGACGTCGGTGGCGTTCTCTGGCATCGTGTACGCCGGGACCTGCCAGCCACCGGCGCGGAGCTGATCCGACACGTGGAAGACGGTGAACTTGGACGGGTCTTTCATCTTGAATGCGAGCACGGGGATCGCCGAGCCGTCGGAGACGACGTCGAAGGGCCCCATCGCTGCGATGCTGCTCGACAGGTGGAGCGCGGTGTCGCGCAGCCGCTCCATGATGCGCCGGTAGCCGTCGCGGCCGAGCCGCACGAAGTTGTAGTACTGGCCGACGATCTGGTTACCCGGCCGGGAGAAGTTGAGCGTGAACGTCGGCATGTCACCGCCGAGGTAGTTGACGTGGAACACCAGGTCCTCGGGCAGGTCGTCGGCCGATCGCCAGACGACGAACCCGATCCCGGGGTAGGTGAGCCCGTACTTGTGGCCCGAGACGTTGATCGACTTGACCTGCGGGAGCCGGAAGTCCCACTCCAGATCCGGGTGCAGGAACGGGGCGACGAACCCGCCCGACGCGGCGTCGACGTGAATCGGGATATCGGTGCCGTTGTCGGCGTTGAAGGCGACGACGCGGTCGTGGATCTCCTTGATCGGTTCGAACTCGCCGGTGTACGTGGTGCCGAGGATCGGGATCACCCCGATCGTGTTCTCGTCCACCCGGGCCATCACATCGTCGGGAGCCACCGTGAACCGATCCTCGGTGACGGGCACATAGCGGGCTTCGACGTCCCAGTATCTGCAGAACTTCTCCCACACGACCTGCACGTTTGAGCCCATCACCATATTCGGCCGGTCGGTCGGCTGGCCGGCCGCCTCCCGGCGCTGGCGCCACTTCCACTTCATCGCCAGCCCACCGAGCATCACCGCCTCGCTCGACCCGATCGTCGACACACCCACCGCATCGCCACCGGCCGGAGCGTTGAACAGATCGGCGACGATGTTCACGCACCGGCGCTCGATCTCGGCGGTGTGCGGGTACTCGTCCTTGTCGATCATGTTCTTGTCGAACGTCTCGGCCATCAGCTTCTCGGCCTCGGGCTCCATCCACGTCGTCACGAACGTCGCCATGTTCAACCGCGAGCTCCCGTCGAGCAACAACCCGTCATGGATCATCCGATACACCGCACCAGCCAGCGACTCGCCCTCCGGCATCTTGTTCTTCGGGATCGGCGCCCCCGCAAAGCGACCCGCATACGCCGGCGCCAGCGCCTCGTCGTCGTCAACGTGCCGGTGAACCATCATCGTCCTCCTGTGAACCGGACCGCATGCGTGCGGTCACGTCCAGAATGACGGGCTCACCAGCC
>JAOTZB010000055.1 GCA_029861625.1 Acidimicrobiia bacterium | reverse complement strand
GGCACCGGCACGCGCAGCGCCGACCCGTCGAGCTTGCCCTGCATCGACTGGAGCACCAGACCGGTGGCCCGCGCCGCGCCGGTCGACGTGGGAATGATGTTGATCGCAGCTGCACGGGCCCGCCGCAGATCCTTGTGCGGTCCGTCGACGATGGCCTGGTCGCCCGTGTAGGCGTGCACTGTGGTCATGAAGCCCTTCTCCACGCCGAACGTGTCGTCGAGCACCTTCACCATCGGCACGAAGCAGTTGGTGGTGCAGCTCGCATTCGACACGACCTTGTCGGTCTCGGGATCGAACGTGTCGTCGTTCACGCCGACCACGAACGTGTTGTCGGCCCCCGAACACGGCGCCGACACGATCACGTGTGGCGCGCCCCCCTCGAGGTGCCATGCGGCCTTGTCCCGAGCGGTGAAGATGCCCGTCGACTCCACCACGACGTCGACACCGAGATCGCCCCACGGCAGCGCCTTGGGGTCGCGTTCGGCCAGCACCTTCAACACGTCGCCGTCGACCGAGATGCCGTCGTCGTCGAGCGCGACCTCGGACGGGAACCGGCCCATCACCGAGTCGTACTGCAACAGATGCGCCATCGTCTCGACCGAACCCAGATCGTTCACGGCCACGAAATCGAAGTCGGCACCCTGTTGTTTCGCAGCCCGGAACAGGTTGCGGCCGATGCGGCCGAATCCGTTGATTCCCACGCGTACGGTCATCGTATTTCCATCTCCCTGGGGGCGGCGGGAGGGCGAACCTCCCTGATCAGATCGCCTCCGACTCTACGGGCTTCTGGCCCGACTCCACGGTCCTACTTCGCGACGTCGCGGTGAGCCACCGTGGGGTCGTAGCCGCCGGCTCGGAGGCGCTCTCCAACTCGCTCGGCCATCCACACCGACCGATGGCGACCGCCGGTGCAACCGAAGGCAACCGTGAGGTACGACTTACCCTGCTCGATGTACGCCGGAACCAGCTGATCGAACAACCCGTCGAGGTGATCGAGGAAGTCGCCGGCCAGCTTCTGCTCGGACAGGAACTCGGCCACCGGCGCCTCGAGCCCGGTGAAGGGCCGCAGCTCGTCGTCCCAGTGCGGGTTCGGCAGGAATCGGCAGTCGAAGATGATGTCGACATCGAGCGGCAGGCCGTGTTTGTACCCGAACGACAGCAGCCGCATGTGAATTGGCGAAGCCGGTGACGACTGCCCGAAATACTCGGTGAGCCGGGCCCGCAGCGCATGCACGTTGAAGTCGCTGGTGTCGATGACCAGGTCGGCCTCGGATCGCACCGTCTCGAGTGAGGCCGCCTCGGCCGCGATCGCGTCCTCGAGCCCGGAACCGTCGTCGAGAGGGTGCCGGCGTCGCACCCCCTCGTAGCGCTGCACCAGCACGCGCGGTCGGGCTTCGAGGAAGACGACCGTGACCGGCACCTTCGTGTCGCGCAGCAGCTCGAGCGCGGGCCGGACCTTGGAGTGCTCCTTGCCGACGCCGAGCACCAGCGCCACCCGGTCGAGCGACTGGTCGGGCTCGTCGACCTGGTCCAACAGTGGAGGGATCAGCGCCGGCGGCAGGTTGTCGATGACGTACCAGCCGAGATCTTCGAGCGTGTCGGCGGCCAGCGACCGGCCCGCACCGGACATCCCCGTGATGACGATGAACTCGCGCATACCCCGATCGTAGTGGTCGGCGATGACATCGCCGGACCGACCGTTCAGCTCTCGTCCCTGGCCCGCTCGGCCACCAGCACCAGCAGGCGGGGAACCGTCGACGCATCGACATATTCAGGCGCCTTGGCCAGGAAGCCGTCGGGTGGCGCCGGCTCGACCATCCGCATCAGCCGAAGCCCGACATCGGCCAGGCCGTTCACGTACCGGCTCAGCGGCCGGTGCACGAACCGGATGAACACACCCTTCTGCACCTGCTCGATCGTGGCCGTCTCGACGAGATAGGGCCCGATGCGCCAGTACTGCTCGGGCGGGTCGACCATGTGATCGTCGATCCAGCCGCTGCCCGGCGTCTGCAACAACGGGTGGTTCAGGAAGAGCACGAACCGGCCGCCGGGTTCGACCACCCGCGCCACCTCGGCCAGCGACTCGTCGAGATCGTCGATGTGTTCGAACACCAGGCACGCGATCGCCAGGTCGAAGCTGGCGGCGGCGAACGGCAGGCCCGCGACCGACGAGCGCAGATAGGTCACGCCCCCGCCGCGCCGGACCGCCTCGTCGATCTGGGAGGCCGCGACGTCGATACCGACAACCTGGGCGCCGTCGGCCTGCAACATCCTCGCCATCTGGCCCTCGCCGGTGCCGAGGTCGAGGACGCGTTCGGCGCCCGCCGCCAACGCCGCAGCCAGGGGCAGGAGCTGCTCGACGTACTCGGGGTCGGCGCCGTCGGTGAACTCGCGCTGCCACCAGTCGGCGTGTCGTTCCCACAGCTCGTCGTTCATCGACTGGATCCCTCCGCCACCTGCCAGCGCCGAGCAATCACCGTCGTGTCGGATCGTGCAGGTGTTCGTAGACGGCGACCGCGACCTTGTCGGGCAGCCAGCTCAGCGCCTGGAGGTCGGCCAGCTCGGCCCGCTGCACCGCCCGGACACCACCGAGCTCCTTGGTGAGCCGCTTCTTGCGGGTGGGGCCGAGCCCGGCGATGTCGTCGAGCACCGACTTCGTCATGCGCTTGTCGCGCAGCTGGCGGTGATAGGTGATCGCGAACCGGTGACTCTCGTCGCGGATGCGCTGCAACAGGTACAGGGCCTCGGACTGCCGCGGGATCCGGATCGACCGTTCGAGCCCGGGCACGAAGATCTCCTCGAACTGCTTGGCCAGCGCGGCAACGGGTATCTCGTCGCGCAACCCCAGCTCGTCGAGCACCCGCATCGCCGACGTGAGCTGACCCTTGCCGCCGTCGACCAGCAGGAGCTGCGGCGGATAGGCAAACCGGCCCCGCTCCTCGATGGGCTTCTCCCGGTCGATCAGATAGCTCGTGAGCCGCCGCGTGAGCACCTCCTCCATAGCCGCGAAGTCGTCGTTGCCGTCGACCGTCTTGATCCTGAACCGGCGGTAGTCGCTCTTCTTCGGCAACCCGTCCTCGACCACCACCATCGACCCCACGTAGTCGGTGCCCTGGAGGTGGCTCATGTCGTAACACTCGATGCGCAACGGCGCCTCGGGTAGCCCCAGCCGTTCCTGGAGCTCGTTGAGCGCCCGGGCCCTGCTGTTGTGGTCGCTCGCCCGCTTGAGCCGGTTCCGCGTGAATGCCTCGGTGGCGTTCTGGGCAACCGTGTCCATGAGCTGGCGTTTGTCGCCGCGCTGGGGCACGCTGACCTCGACCGACGAGCCCCGCCGCTCGCTCAGCCACTCCTCGTAGAGCGCCTGGTTGTCGGGCAGCTCGGGCACGAGCACCCGCTTCGGGTGACCGAGCGGATTGTCGTCGAAGTACAGCCGTTCGAGCACCCGGCTCACCAGCTCGGGGCCGGTGAGGTCCTCGGCCTTGTCGACGATGAACCCCCGCCGGCCCATGACCCTGCCCCGGCGCACGTAGAACACCTGCACCGCGGCCTCGAGCTCGTCGTCGTGCATGCCGATGACATCGACGTCCTCGTTGCGTGAGCCGACCATCTGTTGTTTCTCGATGGCCTTGCGCACGCTCCCGAGCCGATCGCGCAGCCGGGCCGCCAGCTCGAACTCGAGCCCGTCGGCCGCGGCCCGCATGTCGGCCTCGAGCCGGGCCACGACGTCGTCGGTGTCGCCCTCGAGAAACGCCAGCAGCTCCTCGACCATCGCGTCGTAGTCGGACTCGGCGACCTCGTCGACGCACGGACCGGCGCACTTCTCGATGTGGAACAGCAGGCACGGCTTGCCGAGCTTGGCGTGGCGGTCGAACTTGCCGTCGCTGCACGTGCGGATCGGAAACGTGCGCAACAACAGGTCGAGCGTCTCACGGATGGCGTAGGCGTGCCCGAAGGGGCCGAAGTACCGGTTGCCCTTCTTCTTCTTGCCGCGGATGACCATGGCGCGGGGCCAGTCGTCGATCATGGTCACGCACAGGAACGGATAGCTCTTGTCGTCGCGGTACCGGACGTTGAACCGCGGCTGATGCCGCTGGATCAGCGCGTACTCGAGCATCAACGCGTCGACCTCGCCCGCGACCTGTACCCACTCCACCGACTCGGCGCTCTCGACCATCTGCCGGGTGCGCAGCGGCAGGTTCCCGGGATTCTGGAAGTAGTTGCTCAGGCGGCTGCGCAACGACTTGGCCTTGCCGACGTAGATGATGCGACCGTCACCGTCCTTGAACTGGTACGAACCGGGTGCGTCGGGAATGGTCCCGGTCGGAGGTCGCTGCACCATGGGCCCAGCCTACGGGCCGGCACCGACAGGTCGAGCCGGCCCGCCCGTCGACCAGCACCGGCCCGGCGGCGTCCCGGGGCCAGCGCCCGAATGGCACAATGCGGCCATGGCCGGCGAACCCATACTGTTCGACGAGGTACGCGACGCCCTGGAAGGGTTCGTCGACCCCGCCCTCGGCGAGTTGCACACCCGAACCCATCGCGGCGGCATCAAGGTGTGGTTCGACGACAGCGTGCGCGAGCACTACGAGGCCCAGTGGATACGGGGACACCATCTCGGCCGGCCCAAGAACCTCTGGTTCCTCGAGATCGGCTTCCACGCCGAGCATTCCAAACCGGCCGAGAACGACGCGCTGTTGGAACACATCGGCGACCGCTTCCGAGCCGACCTCGGTGACGAGCCCGAGTCGGGCGAGTTCCTCGGCGCCCAGAACTGGCGACGGATCTCCGAGATCTGGGACACCGCCGACAGCGAGGACCCCGACACGGCCATGGACATCGCCGGTCGCCTGGCCGACTACATCGAGGTGATCGAACCGCTCCGCCGCGACTGACGCGTATCACCGGCCCGTTCCGTGACTCTCATGACCATGGCGCCGCGATGACCGCTGAGGGAGACTTGTCACCAGCGACGCGGGAGGATCACATGCGCTATTACCGACTGCGGCAACGCTTCCGCAATGCCGACGATCGCGCGCGGGTCATCGACCGGCTGTTGGCGCTACGGGGCTCGCTCGAACGCACCGTTCCGCCGAAGGACGCCGACGACAACCTGCTGGTCGCCACATGGAACATACGCGACCTCGCCAAGACGAACAGGCGTGGCTACGGCAAGCGACTACCCGAGTCGCACTTCTACATCGCCGAGGTCCTGTCGGCGTTCGACTTCATCGCCGTCCAGGAGGTCAACCAGCTCGACGAGTGGGAGGACATCATGGACATCCTCGGGCCCCACTGGGAGTACCTCGCCACCGATGTCACCGACATCTCCCTCGGCGGCAACGGCGAGCGCCTGACCTACGTGTGGGACCGTCGCAAGGTGTACCACCAGAACATCGCGGGCGAGATCGTCCTGCCGGCCCACCTGTTGATATCGAAGACCGTCGCCGAGATCGAGGCCGAGGACGGCTCGACCGAGACGGTCACCGGCGGCAAGCAGTTCCGCCGGACGCCGTTCGCCGCCCGCTTCCAGTCGGGCTGGTTCAAGTTCGACATCTGCACCGTGCACATCTACTTCGGCGCCGATTCGGGCGACAAGCTCGACCAGCGGGTCGAGGAGATCGCCCAGGTCGCCGACTACTTCGCCAACCGGGCCGACATCAGCATGAAAGCGGAGGGTCGCTCGCTGATCCTGCTCGGCGACTTCAACATCGTGCGGCCCGATCACAAGACGATGGACGCGCTCCTCGACTCGGGCTTCCGGGTCCCGGAGGCCCTTCGGCTCATCACCAACACCAAGGGTGACAAGTACTACGACCAGATCGCGTTCAAGACCGAGGATCACGTCCTCGAGTTCATCGAACGACACGCTGACGAACCGAACGACCGGAACGCCGGTGTCTTCAAGCCGTTCAACACGGTGTTCAAGACGGGCGACCGCGCCGACTACGACGAGGCCATGCTGGCCACCTCCAACGGTCAGGATCACGACGACCTCGACGCGTACTACGCCGACTGGCGCACGTACCAGATCTCTGACCACAACCCGCTGTGGGCGCGGCTCCAGGTGAACCGCAGCGACGCCTACCTGCGCGGTCTGCGCGACGCCGAGCTGCCCGCGCCGCTGTAGCCGGCCGTCAGCGGTCGAGCAGCGGCGCGAGGAACTTGCCGGTGTAGCTCTCGGCGGTCTTGGCCACCAGCTCGGGCGGACCCTCGACCACGATGGCGCCCCCGCCGTCGCCGCCCTCGGGACCGAGGTCGACGAGCCAGTCGGCGGTCTTGATGACGTCGAGGTTGTGCTCGATGACCAGCACCGTGTTGCCCTGGTCGACGAGTCGGGTCAACACCCCGAGCAGCTTGCGGATGTCCTCGAAGTGAAGACCCGTGGTGGGCTCGTCGAGGATGTACATCGTGTGACCGGTGGATCGCTTGGCCAGCTCGCTCGCGAGCTTCACCCGCTGGGCCTCACCGCCCGACAACGTCGGCGCGGGCTGGCCGAGCCTGATGTAGCCGAGGCCCACGTCGACGAGCGTCTGCATGTGTCGGGCGATGGCCGGCTGGTTGGCGAAGAACTCGAGCGCTTCCTCGCATGGCATGTCGAGCACGTCGGCGATGCTCCTGCCCTTCCACAAGATGTCGAGCGTGTCGCGGTTGTAGCGGGCGCCCTTGCACACCTCGCACGGCACGTACACGTCGGGGAGGAAGTGCATCTCGATCTTGATCGTGCCGTCGCCGGCGCAGGCCTCGCACCGCCCCCCTTTGACGTTGAACGAGAACCGGCCCGGCATGTAGCCGCGGACCTTCGCCTCGGTGGTCTTGGCGAAGAGCTTGCGGACATGATCGAACACCCCGGTGTAGGTGGCCGCGTTCGACCGCGGGGTGCGGCCGATGGGCGCCTGGTCGATGTTGATCACCTTGTCGATGGCCTCGACGCCGTCGACCGCGGTGTGCAGGCCCGGTGGAGTCTTCGACTTGTAGACCTTCTGCATGAGCGACCGGTGCAGGATGTCGTTGACGAGCGTGGACTTGCCCGACCCCGATACGCCCGTGACGCAGACGAAGCAGCTGAGGGGGAGCTCGACGTCGATGTTCTGGAGATTGTGTTCGCGGGCGCCCCGCACCGTGAGCCAGTCCTCGCCCGGCTTGCGGCGCAGCTGGGGCACCGGTATGGCCTTCCGGCCCGACAGGTAGTCGCCGGTGAGCGACTCGCGGTTCTTCAGCAACGCCTTGACCGTGCCCGAGTGCACGACGCGGCCGCCGTGCTCACCGGCGCCCGGGCCGATGTCGACCACGTGGTCGGCCACGCGGATGGTCTCCTCGTCGTGTTCGACCACCACGACGGTGTTGCCGAGCTCGCGGAGTCGCACGAGGGTCTCGATCAGCCTGGCGTTGTCGCGTTGGTGCAGGCCGATCGAGGGCTCGTCGAGCACGTACAACACGCCGACCAGACCGCTGCCGATCTGCGATGCCAGCCGGATGCGTTGCGCCTCGCCCCCGGCGAGGGTGGCGGCCGAGCGGTGCAACGACAGGTACTCGAGGCCGACATCGAGCAGGAAGCCGAGGCGGGCATTGATCTCCTTCAACACCTGCTCGGCGATCAGGCGATCGCGGTCGGAGAGCTCGATCGACCGGAGGACCGCGGCGGCGTCGCGGATGGACATGGCACACAGCTCGTGGATCGAGTGGTTGTCGATGTTGACCGCCAGCGACAGCGGGTTGAGGCGGGCGCCGCCGCATGACGAACACGCGACCTCGCGCATGTACCCGGCGATCTGGTCGCGCTGCGCGTCGGACTCGGCTTCTTGGTGCCGACGGCGCAGATACGGCACCACACCTTCGTATCGGGCCGTGTAGGACCGGGTGCGCCCGTAACGGTTGCGATAGCGGACCGTGACCTTGCCCTTCGCGCCGCCGTCGAGCAACAACTCCTGGTGCTTCTTTGCCAGCTTGCGCCACGGGGCGTTCAGGTCGATGTCGTTGTCGTCGGCGACGGCCTCGATGAGCCGGATGAAGTACTGGCTCCGGCCCGAGGCCCAGGGCGCGATGACACCTTCGGCCAGGCTGAGGTCGGGGTTCGGCACGACCAGCTCGGGGTCGACCTCGTACGTGGTTCCCAACCCGTCGCACGCAGAGCAGGCGCCGTAGGGCGAGTTGAACGAGAAGTTCCGCGGCGCCAGTGCTTCGAACGACTTGCCGTCGCTCGGCCGGGCCAGGTGCTGGGAGAACGTGAGCACCGTCGGCTCGGAGTGGGCCTCGTCGGCGTCGGGCCGGGGAACGATCTCGATCTGGGCCACACCCTCGGCCAACCCGAGCGCGGTCTCGAGCGACTCGGTGAGGCGGCGCTCGATGCCCTCGCGACGTACCAGCCGATCGACCACGACCTCGATGTCGTGTTGTTCGTAGCGAGCCAGGTCGACCTCGGCCCTGGCCGTCTCGGCGTCGGTGATGGCCGCAAGATCGATGACCTCGCCGTCGACCCTGGCCCGGACGAAGCCCTGGCCGGCCAGGTCGGCGAGCAACGTCTCGTAGGTTCCCTTTCGCCCTCGGACCACCGGCGCGAGCACCTGGAAGCGGGTGTCGTCGGGGAGCTCGAGGATGCGATCGACGATCTGCTGCGGGGTCTGCCTGACGAGACGCTCACCGGTCTCGGGATCGTGGGGGATGCCGATGCGGGCAAACAGGAGACGCAGGTAGTCGTAGACCTCGGTGATGGTGCCGACGGTGGACCGCGGGTTGCGCGACGCACTCTTCTGATCGATGGAGATCGCGGGCGAGAGGCCCTCGATGAAATCGACGTCGGGTTTGTCCATCTGACCGAGGAACTGCCGGGCGTAGGCCGACAACGACTCGACGTAGCGTCGCTGACCCTCGGCATAGATGGTGTCGAACGCCAACGACGACTTGCCCGAGCCCGAGATGCCCGTGAAGGCGATGAGCTTCTCGCGCGGGAGATCGAGATCGAGGTCCTGGAGATTGTGCTCGCGGGCACCCTGGATGATCAGCCGGTCCGACATTGCCCTCACTCTAGCGAGTCGAACGGCTCGAACACGTGTTCTATCGACGCTGTCTCTCCCGAGGTCAGCGGAGTGATTCGACGCCGCTCCCGAACAGCTCCGCCAGGTCGGCGTCGTCGGTGGCGAGCACCGCATCGACCCACCGGTGGAACCGTTGCCCACCACCTTCGTTCCGGCCGAACATGAACACCGACTTCGCACCCGTCCTCACCGTGCGCTCGATGCGCTTGCCGGTGTAGTAGTCCTCGTCGCGGACCACGCGCTCGAGGAACGCCATCCGCTCGGCCACGAGCTCGGCCTGTTCGTCGTCGGGCGGTCTCGTGTGCAGGAAGTTCTGGATCGTGTACGACTCGCCGGCTGCGTCGCCGGGGAAGAGCTGCGACACCATGTACATCTTGCCGCCGGCATCGAAGGCGGCAATGGAGACGTGCGGGAAGATCGTCCAGACCCCGCCGATGAGTCGCTCGATCGTCCACTCGTCCTCGGGCAGCTCGGCCAGCTCGGCGAAGTGACGGTCGGGTGCGGTGACCCGCTGATGGGGTCCCCACGAGTCGAAGAGCGCCTCCGACGACATGTCGGGTCCGAAGCTCTCGCGATGCAGGACGGGCAGGTGGTAGTAGTCGAGATAGCCGTCGTATGCGACCTTCCAGCCCGGCCCCTCGACGGTCTGACGCCCCACCACATGGCAGTTCTCGAAGTCGAGGTGCGTGAGCATCTCGCCGTATCCGCACAGGTGGGCGTCGATGTCGATCGAGCCAGCCGGCCGCAGGGTCACCCAGACGAGGCCGGCCCGCTCCGCGACCGGCAATGACGTGAGGCCGTTGCACGACTTGTCGACGTCACCGAAGGTCGCGGCATCGCGGATGCCGACCAGGTCACCGTGTGAGTCGTAGGTCCAGGAGTGGTATGGGCAGGCGTGGCGGCGGGCAGTGCCGAGACCATCGGCCACGACGATCGCCCCGCGGTGACTGCACATGTTGACGAAGGCCCGCACGGCGCCGCCGTCGCCGCGGCTGAGGAGCACCGGCATACCGGCGACGTCCATCGCCTTGTAGGCGCCCGCCCCCCGGAGCTCGGCCGAGAACGCCACCATCAGCGGCAGGCGCCCGAAGATGTGGTCCATCTCGAGCTGCCAACGGTCGGCGTCGTGATAGTTGGCCACCGGAACCTCGTGGATCCCGGATTCCTGGTCGACGGTACCGGCTCGGTAGTGCGCGACTCCGCGACGGGCAATGTCGACGAGCTGCGCTCTGGTCATTCGAACCTCGTATGCCTGGCCGAGATGTCGGCCGCCGAAGCGTTCCGAGCACCTGGGCAGAGGCTACACGTGAGGGTTCAGCCGACCGAGACGGCGACGGGCGATCATTCCCAGCCGATGGATGACCAGGTCGCGTCCGTCCAGGTCGCACCCGTCCAGGTCGCACCCGTCCACGTCGCACCCGTCCAGGTCGCACCCGTCCAGGTCGCACCCGTCCACGTCGCACCCGTCCACGTCGCACCAGTCCACGTCGCACCAGTCCAGGTCGCACCGGCCCACTCGGCACCGGTCCACGTCGCGCCCGTCCACGTCGCACCGGCCCAGGTGCCGCTGATCCACTCGCCGTCGATCCACGCCTGTTCGGTCCAGGCATTGCCCTCTTCGGAGGCCACCGACCAGGAATCGCCGTCCCAATCACCGTCGAATGCATGCTGCTCGCCTTCGACAGGTCCTGCCACGCTCCCTCGACCATCGTCGAGGTCGCCGAGTCCTGTCGACTCCGGCCACGCCTGATGAGCTCCACGAACCGGGGCGGCGACCGCCGCTGCGATGTTCAACATGCCGCTACCGGAGACTCGCTCGTTGGCCTTGACGGCGCTGGCGGTCCCCATGAGGGTCGCCTTGACCTCGTCAGGGGTCAGATCGGGGTGAGCCTCGAGCAACAGCGCCACCGCGCCGGCGGTGACCGCAGCAGCTTGCGATGTCCCACTGCCTCGGAGGAATGTCTCTCCGGTGACAGCTGAGGTGTAGCTCGCAGCGGGATACGCCGCATCGAGGTAGGAACCGGGGACCAGCGGTCCGAGAACCTTGTCACCCGGGGCGATGACGTCGACGGTGCGCTGGCGGCTGCCACGGGATGACCATGATGCTGCGTCCCAGTCTCCGGTCCCGCCGGATGTGCTGGCCGCCCCGCCGACCGAGAGCACGTACGGATCGAGCGCAGGGTTACCGAGACGCCGTTCCGACTTTCCCTCGTTTCCGCCGGCCACCACCACGACGATGCCATGCCGCCATGCATTCTCGACCGCATGGCTGAGCGGATCCGACTGGTAGTCGACTGCCGCGTCGGTCCCAAAGCTCAACGAGATGACCCGGATATCGAGATCGGCCGCTTGGCGGTTGGTGACGACCCAGTCGATCCCGGCGATCACCTGGGACACATCTACGGTCCCGTCAGCAGCACCCACCTTCACGTTCACGATGCGCGCGCCGGGAGCAATCCCCGTGCTCAGCTCGGTTGCCCCCGCTCCCGCGATGATCCCTGCCATCGCGGTGCCGTGGCCGTACAGGTCGAGGTTCCGCTGCTGTTCGTCACCGGCGTCGAATGACAGATCGACAGCGTCGAACACCTTGCCGGCCGCGTCGAGGCCGGCCACGGACGTGACACCGGTGTCGATGATCGCCACGTCGATCCCGTCGCCGGTCAGCCCGGCGGCACGGAGCTCGTCGGCGCCGATGGCGACGCCGATCTCGAGAAGTGATGTGCCGGCGCTGAAGTCGGTCGTCTCACCGTCGGAACTGGTCTGGCCGCCTTTGTCCGGCTTGCCCTTGCCGGTGCTGTTTCCCTTGCCCTTGGCGTCGGCGGGGAGCGCGCTGGCTGCAACGAGCACGAGTACCAGCATCAGCGCCACGACGGCCCGGACCCATGCCGGCGCCGAGCTCATCCATGTCATTCCGAATGTCGTTCGCTGTCGACTCATGCCGTCGGTTTCCTTCGCCCTTGCGATCGATCTACGCCGATCGGATTCATCCACTCTTCAACCTCGACGACCGCTGCGCCATGGGCGAACTCACCCCGGCGATCCCGCCCGACTGGGTCATTGGGACCGGTTGGCCGATCCGTGATGCCTCATATGGCCGTGAGCTCCCTGGGCTCGCCGGTCGATGCAACCTCCAACGACGAGCCATATGTGGCCTCGATCTCGCCGATCGGGGCAGGACGTGCGAAAAGGAACCCCTGCCCGTATCTGCACGATGCGGCTCGGAGACGGGCGGCCTGTCCCGGTTGTTCGATGCCCTCGGCCACGACGTGCAGATCGAGCGCGGCCGCGACCATCAGGATCGCCTCACCCAACGCCGTGCCGGTCGCGCCGTCGTCGATGTCCTCGACGAACGGTTGTGCCATCTTCAAGATGTCGACGGGGAACTGGCGCAGGTACTGCAACGACGAGTAGCCGGTACCGAAGTCGTCGAACGCGAGCCGAACCCCTGCCTCCCGCAGCGCCAGCAGGCTGCCGAGCAGCGCATCGGACCGGTCGAGCATGACGGTCTCGGTCAGCTCGACGACGATTCCACCCGGCTCGATGTCGTTGTCACGCAGGATCCCGAGCACGACCTCGTCGATGCCGGGCTCGTTCACGTGGCGGGCCGAGAGGTTCACCGTCATGAAGAGGTCCCCGTGTCCCAGTGACCGGCGGAGCTGCCGCAGATCGCAGGCGGCCTGCGCGACCAGCCACCGCTCGATCGGCAGGATGAGTCCGCTCACCTCTGCCTCGGCGATGAAGTCACTCGGCATCCGCATGCCGTGGTTAGAGGACTGCCAGCGCAGGAGCGCCTCGAATCCGGCGATCTCATTCGTGCCGAGATCGACGATCGGCTGGTATGCAATCCGGAACTCGTCGTGCTCGATTGCGTGGCGGAGCTCGCTGCGCAGCGTCTGCCGCGAGACGACCTGTTCGTGGAGCTCGGGCGAGAAGGTCGTCAGCCGACCCTTGCCCGTCTCTTTCGCGGCATACATCGCGACGTCGGCGTTCCGGAGCAGGTCGACCGCCCGCTCCGTGCCGTCGGCGATGGCGACGCCGATGCTGCACTGGACACGAATCGTCTGGCCGAGGATGTCGAACGGCTCGCTGACCGCGGTGAGCACCCGCTCGGCCACCTTCTGGACTTCGTCGACGTTGTGCACGAGCACGGCGAACTCGTCACCGCCGAGACGGGCTGCGAGGTCCGAGGGACGGAGACGGGCCCGGATGCGACGAGCGACCGCAGCCAGCAACGCATCGCCGGCCACGTGGCCCATCGAATCGTTGACCAGCTTGAAGTCGTCGAGGTCGAGGAATGCGACGGCGACGCCCTTTTCGGTGCGCTGCTGTGCCTTCTCGAGCTCCTCGAGGAATAGCGCCCGGTTGGCCAGACCGGTGAGCGCGTCGTGGGTGGCCTGGTGGCTCAGACGTCCCTCGAGCTCCTGCAGTCGACCCAACGCGTTCTCGAGGCGATCGTTCTCGAGCGCTGTCGCCATGTTGTGCGCGAGCATCCCGAACAGGCGAAGGTCCTCGTCGGTGAACGAGAAGACGCCGCCCATGCGGTCGCCGATGACGAGGATGCCGATGGGCCGATGCTCCCCCTCGAGACCGGCGACCATCGCCGCTCCCATGTGCCGCTCGGTCAGGTACTGCGATGTGAGGTCGGCGCCGTTCGGGTCGACCACGGCCGGGCGTTCGATGTGCTCGCTCACGTCACGGATGAACGCACCGGTGGCGCCCTCGACTGTTTCCAGCAACGGCCCGTCGCTGCGGTGACCCATGATGGTGACCGACTCGGTCTCGACACCCGTCGCGAGAGCCGGGAGCAGCACCACCTCGGCCGACTCGGCGCGGAACATCTGACGGGCCTGCGCCAACAGGGTGTTGATGGCCGCGTGCACCTTGTCCTCTTGCAGCGCCTGCGCCGATTCGTAGAGGAACTCCACCTTCTGGCGTCGGGTCCGCTCCGAGGCGAAGCCCCGGTACGAGGCGAAGACCACTGCCAACGGTCCGAGCAACAACAACAGCGCCAGCGGCTGGCGCTCGTAGATCAAGCTGGCCAGCAGGCCCAGGCTTGCATTCGCCGCCGACACGAGGAGGCCGAACTCGAACCACAGTCGAAGCTGTGATCGCTCGACCCGGCCCTCGGTGAGGGTGATGACGACCGAGATCGCCCCGACGTTGATCATCGCGCCGACGGCGACCAGGACCGCAACGGTCGCCCAGCCCCGGGGCTCGAGCACGTCGTCGACGACATGGAGGTGGACGATCGCCGCCATGGTTACCGTGTAGAACGCGAGGTTCGCGACGTTGAACGCGAGCTTGAGCGGCGTCTGGTGCCGCACGAAACGAAGCGCGAGACCGGTCCCGAGAATCATCGAAAAGAGCAGTGTGAACGGCGTGGCGAAGAGCAGGCCGAGCACCAACGGCACCTCGAAGAGGGAGAAGCTCTCCGACTCGCGCCGGAACTGGATGTGCACCACGACCGATTCGACCAACAAAAAGGCGGCAGCGAGGGCCCAGAACGGCATCGACCTGCCCTCGACCGCGGGTTCGTGTCCCTGGAGGGCAACTGCAGCTATCACGACGGTGCCGGCGACGAGCACGGCTGTGGTCACCCAGACGGGCGCAGCTGGACCCACACGAGTCCGGAGAGTCTCCATGAGGCGGCCGATCGGACCGCGCCGGACTGTTCGGCCGTGGCCGTTGGTCTCGATGGTTCGGTCAGTTGTCACTGAATCGTCCCGTCGCCCAATGTGCTCATTCGATCCTGCCCTCGGCGCGAACCTCGCGTCGCTCCTGTCGGCCAACAGTGTCCCCGAATGAGCAATCCCGGGAAATGAGTGAAAGTACCTTCGAGCAACGATCTCGTCCGCCGGCGTCCGATGCCGCGGAACTGCCCGGGCGTGGTTGCCCGGGCAGTCTCAGGAGTCACATCGTGTTCGGGGTCGGCGCAGGGGTCACTGCCAGAGCAGCGAGGACCAGGTTGCACCGGTCCAGGTC